>DASQJC010000001.1:0-6438 GCA_035631255.1 Candidatus Eremiobacteraceae bacterium
TCGCGCAAGATGATGCCGACCGCGTCGGCGGTGCCTTCTTCAAGCGCTTCGCCGCTCTCATCGGACGTCCACCGGCAACGGAAGCCGGCGAGCGCGGCGAGCTCCTCGATGAGCGGATCGTACGGACCGCAAAACACCGCAGATGCTGTGCTGTCGGCATCTCGCAGCGGCGTCCATCGAACGGCGACGTGGCGCGGATGCTTCGTAGCGCCGGCACGCAGATGGACACGCGCGTCGGCCATCGCGAGCCGGTAGAGCCCGCCGCCGATGTCGGGCAGCGGATCGACGATGGCGCGCGGACTGCCAGGCGCCGTGAGCAGCGTCGCGAGCGGCCACTCGTCGCGAGATCCGTCGGTCTCCATGCCTCGCGCAAGTCGCGCGCGACGCGAAATCGGATCGGCAAATCCGCCGAGCCTGCGAAGCAACGGCGCGACGAATGCTTCGAACGCGAAATGACATGACGCCGGATAGCCGGGCAGGTTGACGATCGCGACGGCTCCGCTATGACCGAGTATCACCGGACGCGCCGGTCGCGTCGCCACACCGCGCACATCGACGACGCCCGCTCGCCCGATCGTTCGAGCGCCTCGATCGCGCGCGCCGGCGGACGAGCCGGCGAGGAGCGCGACGACGTCGGAATTCGCGACGGCATCGCTGAGCGCTTTGAGCAGTGCGTCGTCGTCATCGGCGACGACCGGCACGACATTCACCTCCGCGCCTGTAGCGCGGGCCGCGGCGGCGATCATCGGCGAGTTGCTGTCGATGACGGCACCGGGTTTTGAAGCCGTTCCGGAAGCGACGATCTCGTCGCCGGTCGGAATCACCGTCAGCCGAGGTCTGCGCACGACGTCGATCGTCGTGCAGCCGCTCGCGATGAGCGCGGCGCAGTCGACCGGACGAAGCGCAATCCCCGGCCATCCGATCGCGACGCCGGGGGGCACGTCGTCACCGGGGAGACGGACGTGTTTTCCGGGCGCGACCGGGCGCGTCACGATGATCGCCGAGCCATCGGTGGCCGCGGCCTCGCTCGGGATGACGGCGTTCTGGTCGCGCAGCATCACGGCGCCGGTGTCGACGGGAATCGCATCCTTGCCGATGGTCAACCGTTTCGGCTTTGACGGCGACGCATCGCGCACGTCAGCCGCGCGCACCGCAAAACCATCCATCGCGGCCGCGCGATATGTCGGACACGGATCTTTCGTCCTGATGACGTGCGCGGGAGCGCGGCCGACTGCTTCGTGCGGAGCGATCGCCTCGGCGTCGAGCCTTTCCGGACATCCGGCATCGCGCAGCTGCGACCACCAGATCCGAACGGCGTCGGCGAACGGCGTCGCGTTGCGCGCACCGCGCGCCGTCATGCTCTCGGCGGGGCGCTTAGCGGCCATGCGTCGATGCTCGTGCCACCGTCGATCCGGCCGACACCGAGCGGCACCGTGACGAGCGCGTCGGCGAACGCGAGTATGTGCATCATCGCACTCGTGCCGAACAACGGCCGCGCGCTGACGATGCCGTCTTCACGATGCAGTGCGACCGGGATTCGATGCTCGAGTGTTGGGCTCACATCGATCGTCTGCGAGAGCACTGCCCGGATGGCGACATCATTAGGGCGTCGATCGAGCATGCGCAGCAAGATCGGTTTGCCGAGCGTTTCGAGCATGACGAGCGCGCTCACAGGATTGCCCGGGAGACCGATGACCGGTTTGTCGCCGACGGCGCCGAGCACGGTCGGCCGCCCAGGTTTCGCGCGGACGTGATGGACGATCACGCCGGGCGGTCCCGCGGCCTGTACGACATCGGGCGTGAAGTCTCGGGCGCCGGCCGACGATCCGCCGGAAATGACGACCGCGTCGCACGACTCAACGGCGCGCGCAAATGCCGCTTCGAACGCAGCGCGATCGTCGGGGACACGCTCGAACTGCACCGGCTCGAAGCCCATCGCAGCGAGCGCTCCGGCGAGCGAAAACCGGTTGATGTCTCGTATCTCGCCCGGATGGATCGGGTCGCCGGGCGCGACGAGTTCATCGCCCGTGAGGAGCATGCCGACGCGGGGCCGCTCGAAGACGTCGACCGCGTCGATGCCTGCGCCGGCGAGCATGCCGACGCGCGCCGGCGTCAAGATGGTCGCAGAATCGAAGAGCAGATCACCGCGGCGGACATCGGCGCCGTTCAGCGTGACATTCGCTTCCGCGTCGCTTGCGTCTCGGACAGTTGCGATGCCATCCGACTCTTCCGTGTCTTCTATCATTATGGCGGCATCCGCGCCCGGAGGCAGCGCGCCGCCCGTCGAGATGCGCATCGCTTGTCCGCGCGCGATCGGGCCTGGCGGCGCCGCGCCCATCGCGATTTCGCCGACGACTCGTACCGTCGCGGGTTTCTCGGTCGATGCGCCGGCGACATCATCCGCGATGACCGCATAGCCGTCGACTCGCGACCGGGAAAACGGCGGCACGTCCTCGACCGCACTGATGGGAACTGCGAGCGTTCTTCCAACAGCGTCGCGGACGTTGATCCGGATTATCCTCGCGCGCCGCAGCGGTATCGCAGCCATCGCGGATAGGGCCTCGGCGATGGTCACGCGATTGCGCGGGGCCTCGATTAGTGCTATGGGTCACACCCTCCGAGGGCGAGCGGTCGCCGGACAGTGCGCCGGCCGATAGTTTTACCGTGGGGATATCGCCACGCGCCCGCGACGTGCGAGCCTGGCATGCTTTGTCGCGGCCCGATAGCGACCCTCGCTCCGGTCGACCATCAAGGTCGACCGCTCCACCCAAAGGATATTGGAGGCTCGATGTACCCGATCAAGATGGATGACTTGCTGAAGGCGATGGTCGAGAAGGGCGCTTCCGACCTCCATCTCGTCGTCGGTAGTCCGCCGATGATCAGGCTTCACGGCCGGCTGACGCCGATCGCGACCGAAGTGCTTTCGCCCGGCGCCGCTCAAGAACTCGTCGCCGCGATTTCGAAGATCGAAGAGACGAACGCGCTCATCGAGCATCGCGAAGTCGACTTCGCGTACTCGCTGCCGGGCGTCTCGCGCTTCCGCGTCAACGCGTGCTTCCAGCGCGACAGCGTCAGCGCCGTCCTTCGCGCGATCCCCGGTCTGCCGCCGGCGCTCGAAGAGATGGATCTCCCGCCGATCGTCGCCGAAGTGACGAAGAAACCGCGCGGTCTCGTCGTCGTCACCGGCCCGACCGGTTCGGGCAAGTCGACGACGCTCGCCGCGATGATCAATTTCATCAATCGCCGTGAGGCCGTCCGCATCGTCACGATCGAAGACCCGATCGAGTTCCTCCACCAGAACGTCAAGTCGGTGATCAGCCAGCGCGAAGTCGGACGCGACACGCTTTCATTCAACAATGCGCTGCGCTCGGCGCTGCGCCAGGATCCGGACGTCATCCTCGTCGGCGAAATGCGCGACCTCGAGACGATATCGCTCGCGCTGACCGCAGCCGAGACGGGCCACCTCGTCTTCGGCACGCTTCACGTGACGTCGGCGCCCGAGTCGATCAATCGAATCGTCGACGTCTTCCCGCCGGAAGCGCAAGAGCAAGTGCGGCTCCAGTTGTCGGGCGTCCTCGAAGCGGTGTTCACGCAGACGCTCGTGCCGCGCGTCGGCGGCGAAGGCCGTGTCTGCGCGATGGAGATCCTCATCGGTACGCCGAGCGTGCGCAACCTCATCCGCGAGAACAAGCCTGCGCAGATGATGAACGCGATCCAGACGGGCTCGTCAGCAGGCATGATGTCGCTCGAGAAGAGCTTGGCGTCGTTCGTCGCAGATGGCCGCATCACGCTCGAGGCGGCGCTCGAGAAGTCGTCGCATCCCGACGAGCTCAAGCGCATGTGCTCCGAGAGCGGAGCGCAAAAGCCGCGATTCGTCTCCAACTTCTAACGCTACGATAGTCGATGTAGCGGTCGAGCTTTAGCTCGACCGGGTAGGGCATGGACCGCTTGTCCGATAATAGCGGCCCATGCTCGACCGCGCGCTCATCAGAGAGAATCCCGATCGCGTTCGGCGGGCGCTAGGCCGCCGTCAGCTCTCCTCTGCCGTCGTCGACGAGTATCTCGAGCTCGACGCGCGATGGCGCGCCTCCGTCACGTCGCTCGACGTCTCAAAGTCGGAGCGCAATAAGTTGTCCGCCGAGTTCGCCGCGGCGAAAGGCAAGGATCCGCAAGTGCTGGCGTCACTGCGCGAGCAGTCGACGAAGATCGGCGAGCGGATCAAGGAGCAAGAGCAAGAAGCGGCGTCGCTCGACTCGCGGCTCTCCGCGCTGCTCGCAAACGTTCCGAACATCCTCGCGGACGACGTTCCCGACGGTCGCGACGAGAGCGCAAACGTCCAACTGCGTGCGTATGGAACGCCGCCGAAGTTCTCATTCGAGCCGCGCCAGCATTGGGAGATCGGCGAACGGCTCGGCATTCTCGATTTTGAACGCGGCGTCTCGCTTGCGCGGAGCCGTTTCACCGTCTTAGCGGGGCTTGGTGCGCGCCTGAACCGCGCGCTCGTCAACTTTTTCTTGGAACGCAATACGGCGGCGGGCTTCACCGAAATAGCGCCGCCGCTCTTGGTCAATCGCGAGAGCGTCGAGGCGACCGGCCATCTTTCGAAGTTCAGCGACCTCATGTTCTCGGTCGAGGCCGGCGCGCTGTTTCTTTCGCCGACGTCGGAAGTGCAGCTCGTCAATCTCCATCGCGGCGAAATCCTGGAAGCGGAAGCCGTTCCGAAGGCGTACACCGCGTACACTGCGTGTTTCCGCGAAGAGGCCGGTGCCGCGGGCAAAGATACGCGCGGCCTGATCCGCCAACATCAGTTCGAGAAAGTCGAGCTCGTCGGGCTTTGCAGACCGGACGAAAGCTCGGCGCTTCACGAGAAGATCGTCGCGCAAGCCGAGAGCCTGTTGCGCGCGCTCGATCTGCCGCATCGGACCATCGTGCTGTCATCCGGAGATACCGGGTTCGCTTCACAGAAGACGTTCGACGTCGAGGTGTGGCTGCCCGGGCAAAATACGTATCGCGAGATCTCGTCGTGCAGCAACTGCGGCGATTTCCAAGCGCGCCGCGCGAACATCCGCTATCGTCCGAGCGCGAAAGCGAAACCTGAATTCCTCCACACGCTCAACGGCTCTGCGCTCGCGGTCGGTAGAACGCTCGTCGCCGTGTTAGAGAACTACCAGCAAGAAGATGGGAGCGTTCGCGTGCCAGACGTGCTGAAGCCATACATGAATGGCCTCGACGTCATCGCTTAAACGCAGCTTGGTTGTAGCGGTCGACGTTCATCGTCGACCGCCGCGGCTTTACAGGTCACACGCGCCCGAGAGATGTTTTCCCGCATTGGCAAGACTGCGGCGGTCGAGATGGATCTCGACCGCTCCTCCATCTATCTAGCAATCGACGAGCTAAGGCGCGTGGGTTGCGAGGGGTTGTTGCGTGTGCGTTGGAGCCGGCGTGACCGTGCCGGGCGTCGATGACGGTACCGGGGTTGCAAGGCCGGGCGCAGGTGCCGGTGACGATCCGGGCGCCGGCATCGAGAAGATCGACGGATCGAGCGTGACGTTGTCCTGGACGGATGTCACCGTGCCGACGGTCGTCACGCCGCTCGCCGACGTCACGACGGTCCTCGGATATTTCTCGCCTCCGGCATCGGACTCGTAGTTCGAGAAATCGTTTTTCTGCGTGTCGGTGGATTCGCGCGTGACGAGATGCGTGGTCTGGTCGAGGAGCAACGTCGTCGCCGGGCAGCCTGGCTGCGTGACATGCAAGACGTCGTAGTTCTTCCCACCTTCGGTCGTCGTGCTCGACTGCACCGAAGCATCGCTCGCGCCGCCGCCGGACTTCAAAACCGCCTCGATCGGGTTGTCAGCGAGGCACTTGAGCAAGGTGAGCTGGTCGCCCGTCTGGGCCTGGATCTGACCGTATGAGTCGCGCGCCCAACCGACCGCTCCGTTGTAGCCCGTGGTGTAGGTGACGCGGAGCGCCGGGATCTGGATCACCTGGACGAGGTGGTTCGGGAACTCGTACGTCGTCGTGATGGTGGCTGCCTCGCCCTGGACCGCAGCCGCGACGGTCACGACGCGCGTCTTGATCGAGTTCAGAACGGTGCTGCCGCCGTAAGCTGCGATCATCTTCGTGACGATCGGATTGATCTTCGTCGCCGCGGTTGCTGGAGCGGCGAAAACGATGGCGGTGAGGGTGAAGGCTGCGCAGATGAGGCCGAAAGCTCTCGCTCTCATGCGGTTTCCTCGTATCGGTCTAGTCAGGGATTATTGCGGGACGTGAGTCGCGACGCGGCTCGGAATCTCCCGTGCGTGAAAAGCCCCTGAAAGGCCTTCCGCGCTTGCACGCCCACACTGCAAGGAACCATTGCCGGACGGTGAACAGTGCGGCTGGTATGGCTGGTATCATGCTTAACGCAGCGGGAGGCATTTGTCGTTCCGTGTCGGC
>DASQJC010000002.1:0-9344 GCA_035631255.1 Candidatus Eremiobacteraceae bacterium
ACCATATATCCCGCCGCGTCTCGAAGAGCTGTCGCTGCCGCCGGTCGTCGGTGAGATCGCGCAGCTGAACCGAGGCCTCGTCTTGGTCACAGGCCCGACCGGAGCCGGTAAATCGACGACTCTAGCGGCGATCGTCGATCGCATCAACCGTTCGCGCAACGTCCGTATCGTGACGATCGAAGAGCCGATCGAATTTCTCCACGGCAGTCAGAAATCGATCATCACGCAGCGGGAGATCGGACGCGACACGCTGACGTACAGCGATGCCATTCGTGCGACGTTGCGCCAAGATCCGGACGTCATCCTGATCGGCGAGATGCGCGACCTCGATTCGATCGCGCTCGCGCTCGCGGCGGCGGAGACCGGCCACCTCGTCCTCGCGACGCTCCACACGCTATCGGCGCCGGATTCCGTCAACCGGATAGTCGACGTCTTCCCGCACGAACAGCAAGATCAAGTACGGATTCAGCTCGCCAGCGTCTTAGAGGCTGTCCTGTCGCAGCTGCTCGTCATGCGGGCGGACGGCGGCGGCCGGATGTGCGTCGTCGAGGTGCTCCTCGGCACGTCGGGCGTCCGGGCGCACATCCGCGACAACGAAGTTCACGAAATCCTCGGTCTTATGCAGGGAGGTTTCGCGCAAGGGATGCAGACACTCGAGATGCATTTCGCGCGACTGGTCCAGGAAGGCGTCGTCTCGGCTGAGACGGCTCTCGCGAAAGCGCTGCGTCCGGACGAAATGCAGCGCATGCTCGGCGTTTCGCCTCTCGAGGCGCGCCGGACGGCGACCGGCGGTTAGCGCGTCGCGATGATCGAGACCGGCGGCCCGCGCGGCGTCGGCAAGATCGATAACGGCTCGGCCGCAGGCGCGAGCAACGCTGTCGGCGCCCCCGGTTCGGATCTCTTCAAATCACCGAATTCTTTGCGTTGGCCGTCCGAAAATCGGGCGTTCTGGCTGACGATTCTCTTCGCACCGATCACGGTCGCGATCGTCGGAATCGTGCTGCCGGAGCACATCGGCGTCCAGCAGGTCGCCCTGCTCATCGTCGTCGGGATGGTGTACGTGACGATCGCGCGCGGCCGTTTGCTGGGCACGAGCATCCGCGCGCATGAAGGCCAGCTGCCGAAGCTCTACCGCGTCGTCGAACGATGCGCTCGACTCGTCGGCGTGCCGATGCCGCACGTCTTCGTCCGCGAAGATCTCTACGTGTGCATCACGGGGATGGGACTCGGCGACCCGTACGCGCTCGCGTTGTCGAGCGTGTGGCTGCCGCATCTAGAAGAAGACGAACTCGAATTCTTGGTCGGCGCGGAGCTCGGACATATCGCCGCCGGTCATACGCGCCTGACCTCGCTGTTCTCGGCGTCGGGCAAAGAGAACCCGGTCATCGCACTCGTCTTCGGCGGCTGGCTGCGGCGCACGGAATACACCGCGGATCGTGTCGGCTTGCTATGCTGCGGGTCGATCGATGCGGCGATACGCGCGATCTTCAAATGTTCGTTCCATCCGTTAGCGAGCCAAGTGAGCTATCTCGCGTTCTCTGATCAGCGCCGCGAGCTGGCCGTCGACCCGGGATTGAAGATGGGTGAGTGGCTCGGCGAGACGCCGTATGCGGTCAATCGGCTGCGCGAGCTCCACCAATTCCACGAGTCGGCATTGTTTGCGAACTGGAAGGCAGAGTTCGATCGGCGCCGAGCCGTCTTGGAGTCGGGCGTCGTCCCTGCGCTCGAGGCGCCTTGGACGCCGCGCGACGCGAGCATGTTCCAGCGCGCGCTTGCCTTTTTCGTCG
This sequence comes from Candidatus Eremiobacteraceae bacterium, assembly GCA_035631255.1. GTDB lineage: Bacteria > Vulcanimicrobiota > Vulcanimicrobiia > Eremiobacterales > Eremiobacteraceae > JANWLL01. The sequence goes on from DASQJC010000002.1 coordinate 1,788, forward strand.
ACTATATGGTCGTCTCGAACATCATCTCGGGCGTCAACTTCCTCCAAGATAATAGCGAGCCGACAAAGGTCGTGGGCAAAGGCGCACCTCCGATCGACACAAATGATCAAGTCGCCAAGGCGATCGAGGCGTGGATGCAAGCGCACGGCGTCGCTCTGACCGTTTCTATCGGGAGTGCGGTCTCGTTCATGGTCGTCATGGCGTACAGCGCGCTGCTCGTCGCGTTCACCGGACGCACGTTCGGCATGATGGCGTTCGGTTTGCGCGTTGTGAAGAACGATCTCTCCCGCGTGAGCATCGCTCGGACGCTGTGGCGATATTTCCTCGCCTTCTGGTCGGTGTTCACGGTCGTGCCGCTCTTCTGGCCGTTCTTCACGCGCAAGTGGCTGCACGATATCTTCTCGCAAACGCGTCTCGTTCGCGGCGGCACATAGCGTAAAACGACCTTAGGAGCGGTCGACCTTCATGGTCGACCGCCGCGCCCTTGCACTGAGCGAATGTGGTATGCCGAGCGAAGCTCGGCTGTGTCACGGGAGCTCGTGCGTATACTTCCGAATCCCGCATCGATGACTCCCGCCCATATCGTGTACGGCGACGGCATCCTAAAGCTGCTCGATCAGACGAAGCTTCCGGGTTCCGTCGAATACGTCGACCTTCGCGACTGGCAATCCGTCGCGGATGCGATCTCGCGTATGGTTGTCCGGGGCGCCCCGGCCATCGGGATAACCGGCGCGTACGGCCTTGCGCTTGCCGTGCGCGAGTCGGCTGGCCGGCCCGATTTCCTCGATTCGCTCGATAGCGCCGCCGCGGGCTTATCCGATGCACGACCGACGGCGGTCAACCTCGCCTGGGCCGTCGGAAAGGTACACGATCAGGTCTCGACGATCGCGTCGGAAGGCGCGAGCGCAACCGAGCTCATCGATGTCGCCGAGCGCGCGGCGAAAACGATCCACGAAGACGACATCGACCGTTGCAGGCGCATCGGCGACAACGGCGCCCCGCTGCTCCCGCGCGGCAAAGATGTCATGACCCACTGCAACACGGGGAGCCTCGCCACTGGCGGCTACGGCACAGCGCTCGGCATCATCCGATCCGCGTGGCGCGATGGCGCAATCCGCAGCGTGCTCGCCACGGAAACACGGCCGTTCCTGCAAGGTTCGCGGCTCACCGCATGGGAGCTAGGTACCGACGGAATCGCACACACGATCATCACCGATTCGATGGCCGCTCACTTCATGACGACGGGGAATGTCGGCGCGGTCGTGGTCGGCGCCGATCGTATCGCTCGAAACGGCGACACGGCGAACAAGATCGGCACGTACGGACTTGCGGTGCTCGCGCGTGTACACGGCATTCCGTTCATCGTCGCAGCGCCGCTATCGACATTCGACGCAAAGATCGCATCCGGTGCCGAGATCCCGATCGAACAGCGCGATCCGCGCGAAGTGACGTCGTTCGCCGGTGTGGTCGTCGCGCCGGCCGCCTCGCCCGCGGCGAATCCGGCGTTCGATGTGACGCCTGCGGAGTATATGACGGCGATCGTCACCGAACGCAGCGTTCTCAAGCCGCCGTTCGAGTCATCGATCGCAGGCGTGCTTTCCGAGAAACGAGAGAGCGCGGGGTCCCGATCGTGAGTCCGGCGACGCGTGTCAAAGGGGGAATCCTCGACTTCCTCGCCTCGCCGCCAGACGCGCCGCCGTCGCTTATAGTGCTTTTCGGCCGCGAGCATCTGCTCGCCGACAGCGCTATCACCGCAATCGTGAAAGCGGCAGTCCCTGACGAGACGCTGCGCGATCTCAACGTCGATTCGCTCGACGCGTCGTCGCTCGAGAATGCCGGATCGATCATCGGACGCGTCAGCGCGCTGCCGTTCCTCGCGCAGCGACGCGTCGTCATCGTCCGCGGGTCGATCGATCTGAAGAAAGACGATCGCGACGCGATAACGGTAGCCTGCAAGGACGTGCCCGAGCACGCCGCGCTCGTGATCGATCATTCTGGGCGACCCGCCCGCCCGCAAGGGCGCAAGCCAAAAGATGAGGCGGCTGCGTTTGCGGCCGGTACGAAGGGCTCGCTGCTGCTCGACTGCACGCTAAGCACGTCCGAGGCCGCGCGATTCGTCGATGAGTGCGCGGCAGCTGCGGGCGTAAAGGTCGACGCCGATGCGCGCGAGATGCTAGCGGCGACCGAGGATGCGTCTGAGATCAAAAATGCGTTAGACCGGCTCGCGTTGACGACGAAGCGCGTAAAGGTCGCAGATGTTCGCGATTATCAGGTTTCGCCGCAAGAGGCCAAGCTCTGGGATCTTGCCGATGCCGTCCACGATCGACGGGTGGACCGAGCTCTCGCGCTCGCTCGCGAATTCTTCGACAGTCCGGTCGGCCCGCTCCAATGGCTCGCCGGCGACGCGCAGGTGATCTGGGAACTGAGCGCAGGCGCGAGACCCGATGAATACGCTCGGGCGACGGGGCAGAACTCCTGGCGCATCGGGAAGCTAACCGGCGCAGCGCGGCGGATCACGCCCGCCGCGGCGCGCCGCAATGTCGACATCACGATGAAAGCGCTCGAGAAGTGCATCACCGGCAAGCGCGAGCCTGTGCAGACGCTCGAAGAAGTGATCGTGCGCCTATGCGAGACGCCGAAGTAGCGACGCCGCAGCTACGGAACGTCGCTTAGCGATTTGTGTTCTTTGAAATAAGTACGATTCCGAAGGGGCGAGAGGGGCTTTCGCGGCTAGGCGAGGATGGTCGCGGATGGAGATTCGCCTCGAAAAATGCACGTTGCGTGAGTGGCGAGCGAGCGATGAAGCGTCGATCGTCAAGCACCTGAACAACAAGAACGTGTCGCGCAACTTGTCGGACATCGTGCCGTATCCGTACACCCTGGACGATGCGCGCGTTTGGCTCGCCAAACACAACGGCGTGGTGCCGCAGCGCGAGTTCGCGATCATCGTGGACGGAGAAGCGGTCGGTGGTGTCGGGATCTATCCTGGCAAAGACATCCAGCATCGGTCGGCCGAGATCGGGTACTGGCTGAGCGAAGAGTACTGGGGTCGGGGGATCGTGACGGATGTCGTCCGGGCGATAAGCGCGTACGCCTTCGAGACCTTCGACCTTATGCACATCTTCGCCGGCTTTTTCGAACGCAACGTCGGGTCTAGGCGTGTCCTTGAAAAAGCCGGGTTCGAAATGGAAGGCCGGCTCCGGATGCACGTCACCAAGGACGGCGAGACGATGGATGACCTCATCTTCGGGATTGTGCGACCAGGAAGCGTTCCGAAATAGGCGAGGTCGCGGCGGTCGAGATAAATCTCGCCCGCACCTAGGCACCTGTGAAGCTCGACCGCTACAATAATCGCGTATAGCAAAGGTCGACCGCTCCATCGTCCTAGAACGGCAGTAGTACCGTGACCACTTCGTATTCATCACCGTTTTCGTGGCGTTACGGACGCCCCGCGATGCGCGCCCTGTTCTCGGAGCAGACCAAGCGGCGCATGTGGCGGCGGCTCTGGCTGTCGCTCGCGCGGGCTCAATCGAAGGCCGGCCTCGTCACGGAGGAAGAAGTCGCGGATCTGCGACGCTTTGTCGACGCCGTCGACATCGACGCGGCGCATAAGATCGAAGCGGAGATCGGCCACGACCTCATGGCTGAGCTTCGCGTCTACGCCTCGCAAGCGAGAGTCGGCGGCGGAAAGCTGCACCTCGGTGCGACGTCGATGGACATCGAGGACAACGTCGAGATCGCGCGCATGAAGGCGGCGATCGTCGGCCGCGACATGCTCGCGGCGAACATCCGCGGCCTGATCGCCGAACTCGCGGACAAGATCGAGAAATACGCCGCGCTGCCGTGCATGGCGTACACGCATCTCCAAGCGGCGGAACCGTCGACCTTCGGTTTCCGCATGACGCTCTGGGCACAAGACGTCGCATCCGATCTCGAAAACCTTGTCCGGCTCGCGGAATGGCTACCCGCCAAAGGACTGAGAGGAGCCGTCGGCACCTCGGCCTCATACGCCGCTCTGCTCAAAGGAACGAAGACGAACCCGGACGACCTCGAGCGCGAAGTCCTGAGCGAATTCGGCTTGCAGGCGGGCGCGGTCTCCGGGCAGACATATCCGCGAAGGCTCGATTACCTCGTCGTCAGCGCGCTCGCTGCCTTTGCGGCCAGTTGCGCTAAGCTTGCGTTCGACTTCCGCATCCTTGCGAGCTCGCCGTTCGGCGAACTCGGCGAGCCTTTCGGCCGCAAGCAAGTCGGTTCGTCGGCGATGCCCTTCAAGCGCAATCCGATCCTGTGCGAGCGCATCGACTCGATCGCGCGCATCGTCGGCGCGAGCGTCAACGTCGTCTGGCAAAACGCAGCCGACAACCTGCTCGAGCGGACGCTCGACGACTCGGCGAACCGGCGAACGGTCATTCCGGAATCGTTCCTGGCGGCCGACGAGATCTGCTCACTCGCGCGCAAAGTCATCACCGGCATGCGCGTCGACGAACGCCGCGTCGCGCAGAACCTCAAATCGTTCGGACCGTTCTCGGCCACAGAAGCGGTCCTCATGGCCGCCGCGGCAAAGGGCGCAGATCGCCAGGAGCTTCACGAGACGATGCGCGAGGCATCGATGCAAGCATGGGAGAGCATCGAGCGCGGCGAGGAGAATCCGCTCAAGGCGATCATCGCAAACAACAAGCGCATCCGCGAGTACCTCGACGAAAAACAGATCGACGCGCTCATGGATCCGGCGACACACACCGGCTCTGCCGCGCAGCGAGCGCGCGATTTCGCGAAACGGCTGCGCGCACTTGACGACCAAGGCGCGACCACGGCGCCATACCTGACGGAGATGGGGATAGAGGCATGAACAAAGGACCCGAAGTCGCTCGCGGCAAGACGAAGGTGCTCTACCGGTCTGCCGATAGGCCGGATGCGGTCGTCGTCGTCTCCCAAGATCAGATCACCGCAGGCGACGGCGCGAAGCGTCACGTCATCGGCGGCAAAGGACGCCTCGCCGCGCTGACGACCGCGCGGGTCTACCGCCTCTTGAGCGCGTGCGGCGTTCCGACGCACTACTTGAGCGGCGGTGAAGACGACGACGCGAACGAGATGCTTGCCCGCCACTGCGAAATGATCCCGATCGAAGTCGTCGTACGCGGCATCGCGGCCGGCTCGTACGTCAAGCGCAACCCGGGCATCAAGCCGGGCACCGTCATCGCGCCGCGCCTCGTCGAATATTTCTTCAAAGACGACGCGAATCACGACCCCCAATACACGGCGGAGCAGATCGTCGATGAGAAGATCGCGACGACGCAAGAGCTCGCGCAGATGACCGACATCGCGCGGATCGTCTTCGACGTCCTCGCGCACGCTTGGAAGCGCCAGAACGTCCTCCTCGTCGACCTCAAAGTCGAATTCGGCCGGGCGCCGAAGGCAGACGGCGGCACGGAGATCCTTCTCGCGGACGTCATCGACAACGATTCGTGGCGCATCTGGCCGGGCGGCGATCAAACGGCGATGCTCGACAAGCAGATATACCGTAACATCCAAGTGCCTTCGGAAGCAGACCTCGCGAACGTCAAAGGCAAGTACGAAGAGGTCGCCGAGCGCGTCGGCCAATTCCAAAAGACGACCGGCGGTTTCGTCGGCATCATCATGGGATCGTCCGGCGACGATGCGCATGCAGAAAGAATTCTCAAGGGGCTCGCAACCCTGGGCGTTCCGGCACGTAAGCACGTCGCATCTGCGCACAAGACGCCGCTCTACGCGCTCGAAAAGGTCAGCCGCCTCGACGGCATGCTCGGCCGCGTCGTCTACATCACGATCGCCGGCCGCAGCAATGCGCTTTCGGCGTTCGTCGACGCAGCGACGGCGAACTGCGTTATCGCATGTCCGCCGATCGGATCGAATTTCTCGGGCATGGATATCCTCTCGAGCTTGAGTTTGCCGTCAGGCATCGCGAGCATGGTCGTGCTCGAGCCGGAGAACGCGGCGCTTGCCGCAGCGAAGATCCTCGCGGTCGATGACACCGTTCTGTACGGCCGCGTTCTCGTCACGCAGTACAAGAACCGGACGAACGTCATCGATTCCGATGCCCGCGCCGGCGGTTCGTCGGCGCAGGCGCCTCCAAACGGGAAGGCATCGCAGAATTGACCGTGACCCTCGATCCGGTCGCATTCTCAGCCGAGCCGTTGCGGCTCGAAGGTTCCGACGCAGAACTCGAGCGCCTCGCACGTCGCGAGGCGCTCGCGCTCACCCCAGCCGAGTTGCGCGCGATCGGCGCTCGCATCGGACGCGATCCGACGCGCGCCGAAGCGCACGCGTTTGCGATCCAATGGAGCGAGCACTGCTCGTATAAGAGCAGCAGAGCCCTCTTGAAGAAGCTGCCGACGCGTTCGCCGGACGTGCTCGTCGCGGTCGGTGAAGATGCGGGCGTTCTGCGCATCGGTGAAGTCGACGGCGTCACGTACGGTGTCGTCGTCGCGCACGAGAGCCACAACCATCCGTCACAGGTCGTGCCGTTCGAAGGCGCGGCGACCGGCGTCGGCGGCATCCTCCGCGACGTGCTTTGCATGGGCGCCGAAGTCGTCGCGAGCGGCGATCCGCTCCGCTTCGGCGGTCTCGACCTCGGAACGCACCAGGCATACGTCGCGGCGAGCGCAGTCGACGGCATCGCCGCATACGGCAACGCCGTCGGTGTGCCGAACATCGCGGGCGACGTCTATTTCCACCCTTCGTTCGCGGACAATTGCCTCGTCAACGTCGTCGCGCTCGGCATCGTCCGCGCCGATCGCATCGTCCACAGCCGCGTACCCGAAGGCGGCGAGGATTACGACCTCATCCTCGTCGGCAAGGCGACCGACGCGTCGGGTTTTGGCGGTGCGGCGTTCGCGTCGCTCGTCCTCGATGCCGGCGAAGCGCACGCGAACAAGAGCGCGGTGCAAGTGCCCGACCCGTTTCTCAAGAGCGTCATCATGCGCGCCACGTACGCCATATTTCGCGAGGCGTTCTCGCGCAAGATCCCCATCGGCTGCAAAGATCTCGGCGCGGGCGGGATCATGGGCAGTTCGAGCGAGCTCTGCGACGCGGGCGGCTTCGGCGCGACGATCGACCTCGACAGGGTGCCGGTCGCGACAACGGGCCTTGCGCCGTTCGTCATCGCGTGCGCGGAAACGCAGGAGCGCATGCTGCTCGCGGTGCCGCCGTCCTTTACGCCGAACGTGCTTTCGATCTACAACGAGCGCTTCACGCTTCCCGACGTCGCTGCGAATGCGCGAGCAGCGGTCATCGGCAAGGTCACCAAGGAGCGACGCTATCGGCTGATCGCGAGCGGTGCTGCGACATGCGATCTGCCGATCGAGGTGCTCACAGGCCCGGTCGCCGCCGAGCGCGTCAGCGGACCCGAGACGATCAAACCGAGACCGTCCGGCGGGGAAACGCCTGTCGTCGAACGCAGCACGATCGAAGCTTTGTTGGGGTCAGTTCTCGCGCATCCCGATGTCTGCAGCCGGAGACCGCTCATCGAGCATTACGATACAGCGGTTCGCGGGGCGACCGTCGTGCCGCCGGGCTACG
>DASQJC010000003.1:0-4752 GCA_035631255.1 Candidatus Eremiobacteraceae bacterium
ACGGCTCGAGCCAATCGGCGACGAGATCGGGCTGTCCGAAGATGAGCTTGCGGAAATACCGCATGCGCAGCGACGGATCGTTGTCAGCCTTGCCCTCGAGGCGCGACTGGATCGTCGGCACGGGATGACGGATGAGGTGGACGATCTTCAGGCCGGGGAACTGCTCGTACAGCCATCGCAGCCACAGACCCGACTTCGTCTCTTTGATGAGCCGCCGGCTGAAAACCATTCGCGGCGTGTAGTTGTACTGATCGACCGCCGGATTCTTGAATTTGCCCGTCAGGACGGCTTCCGCGCGAGCGCGCAGCTCCGGGTCGCTGTCCGTCGGACGGATGTATTGAAGGCGAGTGTCGATCGGCTCGCGGTCGTGGACGAAGTGGTATGGCGATCGCGCGATGATACCTTCGTCCGGTCCCGGCAAGAGCGACCGATAGCGATCGGTCAGGAGATAGCGGTAAAGGGATATCGGCTCGAACAGATAGCGGTAGTCGTTGCGGTAGTTGATCGTCTCCGATATCCACGTGCTGCCCGTCCGGGCGGCCGCCGACAAGAAGACGGCGCTGTGGTAATCGTTGTTCGTCTCGAATATGAGCTTGCTGCGGAGCGAGTTCCATCGCGGGCGATAGATCGGCCGCCAGCGTTCGCTCAACGTGCTCAGCAACGAACCGCGTTTGCTCAGGGCTCGCACTCCTTTACGATCGAAACGTTTTCAATCGAAACGTTCCGGCTTCGTGACTTCCGTGATGATCAACGAGACGCCTGCACCGTCGATGCGTTAGAACTCGGTGAGAACATCGCACGCGCGCCGCCGGCATGCGGGCGCGGGTCTTCACCGTACACGGTGTCTAAGCCGAACAAGCGCAGTATCTCGACGGCACGTTTCACGCGCTCGGGCGAAACGTACGCCTTCCAAGCTTCGACGAGGCTCGCACCCGTGACGATCGCGCTCGTCCGCCCGCCGTGATGCTTGCGCGCTTGCACCGATGGTTTGGCGACGTTGCGCATCGCGCGTTCGTCGAATGCCGCACCGAGATACGACGAGAGGCGATCGAGTTCGCCTTGCGGATCATCGCAGACGTTTTCGTAGAAGATGAGATGGACGTCACCCTCGTGCAGCTGTCGCATCGGGACGTAGTTCTCGACGCACCAGATGAACATGTGGCGCTCGAACTCGTCTTTCGCCCGCTCCATCTCCGCATGGAACGGCTCGAGGTGATCCTCCATGAGTTCCGGCTGCGAGAAGAACATGCGCTCGAGATCGCTGTCGCGCCCGAGCTGTAGCCTCGAGTTGACGACCGCGCAGGGATGCCGCATGAGATAGATCATCGGCATGCCGGCGAAACGTTTGCGGATCCAACCGAGCGCGAGCTGCAGCCGCGTGTCTTTGACGAGGCGGCGCTGCACGACGACGCATCGATTGTACGCGTCGGCGTATCCGTTGCGCAGCCTGCCGGTGAAGATGCGCGTCGCGAGATCGATGCGACGAGGATCGTCGTCGTCGATCCGGACGTACTGGCGAGGAAGCCAGTGGCGCGCTTCGTAGACGTGCTTCGAGTGGAACGGCTCGTAGAGATAGCGATACGAGTGGTCGTGGTTGATCACGTCGGGCACCCACGACGTACCGCTGCGGCCGGAACCCACGAGCAGCACGGTGTTGTGATAATCGCCGTCGCGGTCGAAATAGACCCGCGGCACGAGCCTCCCGGCACGTCGCACGAGCATGACGGCTCGCTCTAAGAGCGCGGCGCGAGCATCGTCAAAGGAAGGCGTCACGGGATAATCGCTTCACTCCGTGCGATGTGCCTACCCGCTAGAACGACGATCGCTCGCCGGTCCCTTGCGGGTCGTGCGAGCGATGGTCTCTTCCGACAGGACTTGCGGCCTAGGGGAAGGCGATGACCGCGCTGCTCGGCGGCACCTGCGACGGCGGCGCAGGTCCGTTCGTCGAGACGGTTCCGCCGTCGAGCACGTCGCTGCCGCTCACCACGAGCGTGTGCTTGTATTGCCCCGACGTGTACGGGAAGGCTGCGACGGCATGCTCGCGCTGTTCGCGTTGACGACGGCCGCGCATGGTCCCACGTAGTTGCCGGCGAGGTAGCACGCCTTGTACTGGCGAGCGTACGTGCCGCCCGACTGCAGCAACCCGGTGATGTTGTTCGGCTCGCTGATGAGCGGCTGTTTCGCGACGAGCTGCACTTCAGGGTAGACGAACAGACCTGAGTAGTCGGCGTACTGCGTCTCGTAGATCGTCCTCTGCGGATCGTACGTCAGCAGATACGATGCGTATTGGTAGATGCGCTGCTGGATCGCGATCGTGCCGTCGGTCGACATGCCGCCATTGCAGACGAACATCTTTTGCGCGAGCGCCATGTCGATCTCGGTGAGCTCGGTCGCCTCCCACGAGACGCGTGTCCGCAGCGTGTTGTCCGCTCGCACGTAGCAGTCTTCAGACATGCCGCCGACGGAGGTCTGGTTGAGCGCTATCGATGGCGCGACTTGCGGTTGACCGCCGTTCGAGCTCGTGTTGCTCAGCGAGTTGTAGACGATGTGCGAGGTCATGTACGAGTCGAGCTGGTTCGATGCGTTCGACCAATCGCTTTGATTGAAGTTGCACGGGTTCGCGCTCGTCTTGTTGATCGTGTCCGCCTTGTCTTCGAAGACGTAGTCGATCCACGCGCCGTTGCTGATCATGTTCTGGACATAGGTCTCCCACAGTCCGCCGAGATCGGTCGAGTGCGGATCCATGAGGTAGCGTCCTTGGCCGACGCCGAGCGAGGCGATGCGGTTCCCGTTGCAGTCGTGCGCGAACGTCGATTCATCGTTCGTGTACATCGGATCGCCGGGGCCTTCGCGGTTCGGCACGGTATAGAAGGCGACCGTCAGACCCGCTTGATGCATTCCGAGCGAATCTTGCGCGTTCGTGTCGACGAAGTTGAGCCACGGCGTGGCCTCTTCCCAACCCGAGAGATGGTTGCCGTCGCCGGTCGCCAGGTTCTGCCACGTCTGCACGTGGATCATAGAGATCGGCGAGGGAGTCGCAGTCGGCGTCGCGGTCGGCGACGGCGTAGGCGTCGGGGTCGCAGTCGGCGACGGTGAAGGCGTAGGCGTGGCCGTTGGTGTCGCAGTCGGTGACGGCGACGGCGTCGGAGTGGCGGTCGGCGTCGCCGTCGGTGACGGCGATGGCGTCGGAGTCGAAGTCGGGGTCGCGGTCGGCGACGGTGACGCGCTCGGGGTCGAGGTCGGGGTCGCAGTCGGCGACGGTGACGTGCTCGGTGTCGCGGTCGGCGTGGCGGTCGGTGAGGGGCTCGGGCTCGGCGAATGATGCGGCGATGACGTCGGTGAGGGCGAAGGCGATGCCGTCGGCGTTCCAGACGGAGTCGGCGTCGGTGTCGGCTTCTTCAACGGTATGAGAACGGGCGGGACCGCTGAACTTCCGCCGCCGCCGCCGCAGCCGCCGACGAGAAATGCGACTGCAAGCGCGGCTATTGCGCTTGCGAGTCGTATCCATTTGAACGAAGATCGCACTTGAGCACATCGCGAGCCGTTCAAACACGGCTCGCCCCCCACGACGAGTAGTCACGCCAATCATATAGACTGGCGATGGGTCACTCTATGCGACGGCTCACTCTGCAGTGAGGCCGGTGGGGTAGTGTGCCGGCTATCGCGGCGTGCGGGTAAGCGCGGTCACAGACCGACGCGCGAGCGAGAGGCAGCGGGCACGCTGTCCTTGATCGCTGCTACGACGTCGGCGACATCCGTGTCGCTCATCCCCGGGAAGAGCGGCAGCGAGACGAGCTTGAGCCACTCGGTCTCGGTCACCTGCAACGGCCCGTGGCGGCGGTGCTTGTATGCGCTGAACAGATGCGACGGTATGTAGTGGACGCTCGTGCCGACGTTCCGGTCCCGCAGCGCCTCGATGATCGCATCGCGGGAAATGCCGGCCACTCGTTCGTCGACGAGGATCGGGAACACGCACCAGCTGTGACGGTCGTCCGCGCGCATCGAGCCGAGCGCCGCGGCGGAAATGCCTGGGATGTCTTCGAGCGCCGACAGATACGCGGCTGCGAGTTCTTCCCGGCGCTTCTGATTCAACGGCAGCTTCGCGAGCTGCGTGAGCCCGATCGCGGCGGCCATATCGGGCATGTTGTACTTGTAGCCGGTCTCGAGCACGTCGTAGCGCCAAGTCCCACCGCGTTCGTAGCGCTTCCAGGCATCCTTGTCCATGCCGTGGAGCGACAAGCTGCGCACGCGATCGGCGATCTCATCATCGCGCGTGACGAGCATACCGCCTTCCGCGGTCGTGACGTTCTTCGTCGCGTAGAAACTGAACGCCGCGGCATCGGTATGGAATCCCGACCAATGACCTTCGTCGAGCGTGCCGACCGCAAGCGCCGCATCCTCGAGCACACCGATGCCGCGCGAGCGTGCGAACGCCGAGATCGGCGAGGCCGCTGCGGGCCGGCCTGCATAGTGCATGGTGACGATCGCCTTCGTCCGCTTCGTCGTGACACGTTCGATCGTCGCGACGGAAAGGCAGAGCGAGTCGGCTTCGACGTCGCAGAACACCGGCTCGGCGCCGAGCTGGAGCACGAGGTTGGCGGCGGCGACGAAGCTGAGCGCCGGCAAGACGACTTCGTCGCCTGGTCCAACGCCGAGCGCGATGAGTCCGAGGTGCATGGCCGACGTGCAGCTGTTGAGCGCGATGGCGTGCTTGACGCCGCACGCAGCCGCGAACTCGGCTTCAAAACGCTT
>DASQJC010000004.1:0-4965 GCA_035631255.1 Candidatus Eremiobacteraceae bacterium
ACGGCCGGCGCCGAGTTTCCGGCACGCACGCCGTACTACTATGCGACCGTCGGCGAGGCCGAAGAGCTTCGCCAGCCCGGGCGCCGCACAGTCGTCGTCGTCGGTAGCGGACCGATCCGCATCGGCCAGGGCATCGAGTTCGACTACTCGTGCGTCCATGCGGCGTGGGCGCTGCACGAAGCGGGCGTCGCATCGGTCGTCCTCAACAACAACCCGGAGACGGTGAGCACGGATTTCGACGTCTCGGACGTGCTCGTGTTCGAACCGCCGTGCGTCGACGAGGTCGAGCACGCGGTCCGCTCGACGCACGCAGATGGCGCGCTGCTCTCGTTCGGTGGTCAGACGCCCATCAATCTCGCCCGCGATCTCGCCAAGCGTGGCATCAAGTCGCTCGGCAGCGATCAACGCGCGCTCGATCTTGCCGAAGACCGGCGGAAGTTCGACGAGGTCCTCTCGTCGCTCGGCGTCGCGCGGCCGCCCGGCAAGACCGCGCTCAACTTCCGCAAGGCTCGTGAGATCGCGCGTGAGATCGGCTTCCCTGTGCTCGTCCGCCCGTCGTACGTGCTCGGCGGCCGCGGCATGGAGATCGTCTACAACGAAGGTCAGCTCGCTGCGTATGCGGAGAGCGCGCCGCCGATCCTGCGTCACGCACCGCTGCTCGTCGATAAATATCTCGCCGGCGTCGAGGTCGAGGTCGATGCGGTCTTCGACGGCGACGACATCATCATCCCGGGCATCTTCGAGCACGTCGAACGCGCAGGGATCCACTCCGGCGATTCGATGGCCGTCTACCCGACGCAAAGCATCGGGCCCGGGATGGAGACGCGCGTGGCCGACGTCACGCGCAGGCTCTGTGCGGAACTCGGCATCAACGGGCTCATCAACGTCCAGTACATCGTTTACGACGGAAAGCTGTTCGTCATCGAGGCCAATCCGCGCGCGAGCCGCACCGTGCCGATCATCGCGAAACTGACGGGCGTGCCGCTCGTCGCGGCCGCGACGCGCATCGCTCTTGGGGAAAAGCTGCGCGATATGGATCTCGAGCTCGGTCTCTTGCCGCGTCCCGATTTCGTCGCCGTGAAGATCCCGGTGTTCTCGTTCGCGAAGCTGCGCCGCGTCGAGACCATCCTCGGACCTGAGATGAAATCGACGGGTGAAGTTCTCGGCATCGACACGACGTATGCGGGCGCGCTGCTCCGAGGCATGCTCGGCGCGGGCATCAATCCGCCGCCGCCAGGCGGACGTATCTTGTTCTCGGTCTCCGATGCGGAGAAGTTGTCATCGCTGTCGATCGCCCGCGCGCTCATCGACATGGATTTCAAGCTCTACGCGACACCGGGGACATGGTCGCTGCTCGGCGATCACGGCATCGACGCGACGCGCGTCAACAAGCTCGCCGAAGGGTCGCCGCACGTGCTCGACCTCATCACCTCGGGCAGCGTTGACCTCGTCATCAACGACGCGGCGACGACGCCGCAGTCGCAGACGGACGGTTATCGCATCCGGCGCGCGGCAGCAGAAGCCGGCGTCGCCTGCCTGACGTCGCTCGACACCGTGCGCGCGCTGCTCATAGCGCTCGAGAGCAGATCCGGCGACGGCGAGATATCCGTGCGATCGCTCCAGGAGTTCGTCCGCCCGCGCCTCGCGCTTGCGACGCCTGCTGGCGCGCGCTCTCGCTAGGAGACGACCGCGATGCGCGGGCGGCTCATACACGTCGCGATCGGGTTCGTCATCGCATTCGTCGTGCTTGCGATCGCCGACGCGCGAGTCCAAATAGCGCAGCGAAGCTTCATCGAAAGCCACGAAGGCGATCCGCGTCATAGCGTGTCGATCGCACAGCGCGGCGCGTTATACGACGCGACCGGTGTGCCCCTCGCGGAGAGCAAAGGAGATCGGCGCGTCTACAGCGCGGGCAGTGCGCTCGCGCAGCTCGTCGGTTACGCGTCGCCGATCTACGGAGAGTCGGGCTTGGAGTCGGGGCTCGATTCGATTGTGTCGGCGAAATCCGGCGGCTCGGGTTCGGTGCTCGCGCCATTCGACACGGCGAACGTCTCCGGGCCAGGCCGCGGCGGCGACGTCGTCCTCACCCTGCGCGCCGACATCGCAGCGGTCGTCGATCAAGCGCTACCAAACGATATCCGCGGCGCCGCCGTCGTCATGGACCCGAGAACTGGAGCAGTGCTCGCGATCGTCAACCGTCCGACGTTCGATCCGAACCGGTTCGAAAAGGATTGGAAGAACTTGCGCGACCGCTCGGACGCGCCGCTGCTCGACCGCGGCGTCGCAGGGCTCTACCCGCCGGGTTCGACGTTCAAGATGTTCACGGCGAGCGCGGCGCTCGACGCAGGTGCGGTGACGCCCGACGCCAGCTTCTACGACCCTGGCTACTTCCTCATCGACGGCTTCCGCATCCACAACAACGAAGACGAAGTGACGGGCACCCAGTCGGTGACGACGGCCTTCGCGCTGTCGAGCAACGTCGACTTCGCGCAGATCGCCGTCAAGCTCGGGGCGCCCTCGTTCTACGACTACCTCAAACGCTTCGGCGTCGGCGAGCCGCTCGACACGCCCGTCACCGTCGCGCGCGACAACGTGCCGGCGCTCAACACGATCTCCGATTCGGAGCTCGCGCAAATGGCGTTCGGCCAAGGGAGTCTCGTCGTCACGCCGCTGCGCATGGCGATGATCGCTTCCACCGTCGCGAACGGCGGCATTCTCGAACCGCCGCAATTCGTCAAGCAGATCCGCGTGCCCGGCAAGCCGCCGGTGTCGATTCCGCCGCCGACAGGGGCGCTCGTCGTATCGGCTGAAACCGCAGACGAAGTACGCACGATGATGATCGCGGTCGTGCAATACGGAACCGGCACGGCGGCGGCGCTGCCGAACGTGACGGTCGCCGGAAAGACGGGCACCGCGACGCATCCCGGCGCCCCGCCTGACGCATGGTTCGTGTGTTTCGCGCCGGCGGAGGCTCCGCGGCTCGTCGTCGCGGTCGTCGTCGAGGATGCAGGTTACGGTGGTGCGGTGTCGGCGCCGATCGCGCGTGCCATCCTCGCAGGTGCGCTGCCGCTCTACCCGCGCTGACGGGGCAAGGACGTAAGTGCCAGAGACGATCTACAACAACCGCTATCGCCTCGACGCGAAGGTCGGCGAAGGCGGCATGGCGGTCGTCTATCGCGGATACGATCTGCTCCTGCGGCGCCAGGTGGCCGTGAAGGTCCTCAGGCCGCAATTCGCCGCTGACGACGAGTTCGTCCAACGCTTCTATCAAGAAGCGCAAGCCGCTGCGAAGCTCTCGCACCCGAACATCGTCAACACGTACGACGTCGGCGAAGTCGGCGACTCGCACTACATCGTTCAGGAATTCGTCGGCGGCGAGACGCTCGCGTCGCTCATCGCACGCGAGAAGAAGCTCCCGGAGTCTGCGGCGATCCGCTACGCGATGGGCATCTGTGCGGCGCTCGGAGCCGCGCATCGAGGTGAACTGCTCCATCGCGACATCAAGCCGTCGAACGTTCTCATAACCCCCGAAGACGCGGTTCGCGTCGCAGACTTCGGCATCGCACGCGCAGCGAACGCGCAGACCGTGACGAGCCAGGAGAACGTGCTCGCGTCGGTTCCGTACGGGGCGCCCGAACATCTGACGGGCCAACCGCTGTGCGAGGCGAGCGATCTCTACAGCGTCGGCGTCGTGCTCTACGAGATGGTGACCGGGAAGCGGCCGTACGATGCGGAGACGGCGATGGGCGTCGCGATGGCGCACGTCAACGCACCCGTCCCCGATCCGGTCGAAGCCGGTGCAGCCATCAGCCCGCAGCTGCGCGAGATCATCATGCGGCTGCTCCAGAAATCGCCGAAGGACCGCTTTCAGACGGCCGGCGAGGTACTCGTCGCGCTGCGCGCCTGTTTGGGCCTCGGTCCTGACGGCGAGCAGGCCGGATCGCGCAACGGCGAGACCGACACGGCGGTCATCCGCCGCCGCAAGGCGGCCGCCGATGCGAGGCGCCGCTGGTTCGCTTCGCTCGACGACGCATCGCCCTCGGTCTGGAACTCGCGCCGCGCTATCGCGATCGCGAGCACTGTCGTCGCGCTCATCATCATCGCGGTCATCGCGCTTGCGATGCGTCAGAACATCATCGCAGGACCGCACGTACCTGACCTGACTGGCAAGACGACGGCCGATGCCGTCGCCGCGCTCCACGCCGCAGGCATCGATGACGTCGTCGTCAAGACGCGCGTGGATGCGCAAGCGGCGGCCGGCATCGTGTCGGGCACCGATCCGCCGAGCGGCGCGGCCGTGCCGGCCGGAACCGCAGTCATCCTCTTTATGAGCGCCGGTCCGCCCACGCAAGGTTTATCCAGTGTCATCGGACGCGACATCAAAGGCGCGACCGCTTTTCTATCCTTGAAGGGCTACGTCGTCAAGCTCGGTCCGGCGGTCCACAGCGCGACCGTGCCCAAGGGGCTCGTCGCTAAGATGAACCCGGCTCCGGGTGCGAAGGTAGCGGTCCATGGCACCGTCGTCCTCTATCCGAGCGGCGGGCCGTTCGCGATTGCCGTGCCGAACATCGTCGACTTGAGCGATGCGGACGCCCGCAAGCTCATCACGAAGGCGGGGCTGACGCTCAAGGTGAGCCAGGTGATCCCCAACGTCAACATCCCTCCGCAGACGGTCATGGATCAGGATCCGAGCGGCGGCTCGCAGGCGCCGCCCGGGTCAGTCGTGACCGTCGAAGAAAGCGGAGGACCAAACTCCGTCACGGTGCCGAACGTCGTCGGCGGAACGGTCGATGACGCTCGCGCGACGCTGCAGCAGGCCGGGCTCAACGTCGGCACGATCGCGCAAGCAGAAGATGCGACGACGACGCCGGGAACGGTCGTCGACCAAAATCCGCAAGCGGGTGCGCAGACCGGCGCCGGTGCGACGGTCGATCTCGACGTCGCCGTCGCGCCTGCCGCACCGAG
>DASQJC010000005.1:0-2606 GCA_035631255.1 Candidatus Eremiobacteraceae bacterium
CACACGAATCCGAAGACCTGAGCCTGGAAGAACTCGCCTCTGAAGCGGTCACGCTCATACACACGACCTTCGACCGCTTCCCCGATGTGGAGCACGTCGACATCTGGGCGACCGTGCCGGTGCCGCAATCCGAAGCGACGAGCGTCGAGAACACGGTGTTCTCCGTCTCGGCCGATCGGAGCGTCTACGAGAAGGTCGACGACGGCGACCAAATGACCGACCTCAGTTTTCTTGGCGCCTTTGGTCGCGTGTGGGTGGCACCCGAGGTGCCGCGATGATCCGCCGCACGATCGTCGCCGCGCTCATCGCCTGCATGACGGTTCTGCCGCAAGCCGCGCAAGCCGCGCCGAAACGTCCGGTTTCTTTGCCGCAGCATCCGACGACGAGCATCGACGGGACTTCGCGAAGCACGACGGTCGATGGCGTCGACGCGCTCGGTGAGGTGTGGCGCGTGCCGATGAGGCGCAAAGAGATCGCGCTCACCTTCGACGACGGCCCGTATCCTTTCTACACCGACCTGCTGCTCCACGAGCTCGAGCGCTCGCACGTCGTCGCGACGTTCTTCCTCGTCGGCCGATCCTCGCAAGAGTTTCCGGAACTCGTCAACCATATCGTCGCCGACGGGGACGAGATCGGCGACCACACGTTCAACCATTACAAGCTGACCAAGCTGACCGGACAGCAGATCGCTTCGCAGATCACCGAGGACGCGAACTTCCTCGAGCCGTTCGTCGGCGCGCCGCTCACATTGTTCAGGCCACCGCATGGGCGCTTCGACCACCGGGTCGTCGCGCTCGCGCACGCGATGGGTTACGACACGGTCTTCTGGAGCGACAGCCCTGAAGATACGAAGGACATCTCGCCGGCCGTCATCGTCAAGCGCACTCTCGACCAGGCGTCACCGGGCGGCATCGTCCTCATGCACAACGGGCAATACAAAACGATCGAAGCGCTTCCGGTCATCATCGATCGTCTGCGCTCCGAGGGGTATACGTTCGTGACGGTGACCCGTCTTATCGAAGACGGCCGCCGCTACGACGGCTTGAACGTCAAAGCGACGCCGTTGATGCAGTAGCGCAGGCCCGTCGGCGGCGGCCCGTCATCGAAGACGTGGCCGAGATGGCCGCCGCAGCGCTTGCAATGCACTTCCGTCCTATCCATTCCGAGCGACTCATCGTGCTGCGTCAGGATCGCGTGCGGCAGCGGTTCGTAAAAGCTCGGCCAGCCTGTGCCGCTGTCGAACTTCGTCTTCGACGAGAACAGATCGAGCGCGCAACCGGCGCATGCGTACGTGCCCGCGCGGTGCTCGGCGTCGAGCGGACTCGAGAACGCGTACTCGGTCCCGGACTGGCGCAAGACGGCATATTGCTCGGGCGTGAGGAGTTTTCGCCACTCGGCGTCGGTATGTTCGACTTCGTAGTGGACGGGCGATGCGTCGTCGGAACGCGCCATCTTCGTTCTCAGGCCAAGAGCGAGCCCCGTAGCGCCGAGCGCTGCTATCGTGACGAAAGAACGCCTATTCATCGTTTGCGCCTCCGGATATAGATACGTTCAGGCGGCGCCACCGGATGCCTTGGAGAGCGCGGGCCAGAGCTTTTCGACCTCCGCTTCGAGTGCTGCCTCGTCGCGGTCGTTCCGGAGGATCCACGTCGCTTTACCTTCGTACCCCGATTCCGCGAACTGGACCCGCATGCGGGCGCGGACGTCCGGTTCGCTCATGCCGTCCCGACGCATGACGCGAGCGACGCGTGCCGCTTCGGGAGCGGTCACGGCGATCACCGCGTTGCAATTGCGATCGAAGCCAGACTCGAAAAGGAGCGGCACGACGACGACGACGACCGCCGACGGCGGATAGCCGCCGATGCGCGCGAGCACGCGTTTGAGGATCTCTGGATGCGTGATCTCGTTGAGCCGGCGGCGTCGATCTTCATCGTTGAAGACGATTGCGCCGAGCGCCTCGCGATCGAGCGCGCCGCTCGGACCGATGACGGATGGACCGAACTCTTTCGCGATCGTGTCGAGCACCGGGCTCGGCGGCTCGACGACTTCGCGCGCGATGACATCGGTGTCGACGATCGTCGCGCCGCGCTGCGCGAGCAGTTTTGCGACCGCGGATTTGCCGGCGCCGATGCCGCCGGTGAGCCCGACGATCAAGGCGACGAAAAGGGCGGCATCTCGTGCCGCCCCGCAGATCGCTCGCCCATCGAGTCCTTACGAGGCGGAGGTCGACGCGTCGGGCGGCTCGGGCGCGCCCGTCGCATCGGACGGCTCGGCGCTCTTCGCGTCGAGCGCGTCGCCGATGGACGACTCTTGTGCTTGCTGGCTCGCGAGGAACTCGGCGACTTCCGGATTGCCGCCGCCGTTGCCCGACGCTTTCGTGACGCTCGCCGTGATGCGACGCGAGGGCACGTTGATCGAGAGCAGACGGACTTGGACTGTTTCGCCGGTGGCGGGCGGCGTGCGCCCGTCGAACTCAGACTTCGGAACCATCCCGGTGACGCCCGGCAATATCTCGACGAGCAAGTAATTCTGCGTCACCTTGATGAGCGTCGCAGGTACGACCGTGCCTTCGACGAGCTGGTCAGGAACGTTCTTCCACGGATCTT
>DASQJC010000006.1:0-21329 GCA_035631255.1 Candidatus Eremiobacteraceae bacterium
TTATTGATCGCGTACGCTTGGCCGTCCGCGCCGACGATCGTCGGCGTGTATGCTTCGCCGAGGCCGCTCGTCAGCTGAATGCGTTCCGTGAAAGTGTTCGAGCTCAGATCCCAACGATACAAGTAGCCGTCTTCGCTGTTGGCGAGCACCGAGTCGGTCGCCGGATCGACGACCGCGCTGTTGATGCACCATTCCTTGACGCCGCCCGGATAATCCGGATCGTTCGTCACGCCGAGGATCGTCAGCACTTCTTTCATGACCGGATTGCCGTAAACGAGATCGGGCTCGGTCGCGTTTGGATCGAGGATCGCGATCTTGTTCTTGCCGTCTCCGCTGCCAACGCCTCCGTAGTTGTTGTATTTCGTCATGATGAGATACGAAGATGATCCCGTGTACGACAACACCATCGACCTCGGCACGACCGAAGCAGTGTCATCCCAGCCGAACGAGCCCGGTGTCTTGGCGGTCGAGAGGGTCGAATCGTAATGGAGCATCCAGCCGCGATCGTTGTGATTCGGGAACGGATTTTCTAAGACGCCGAAATAGACGTCACCGTCCGGACCGACCATCGGCGACGATGTGCCGCTGTCTAAGACGCCTGCTGGTTCGCCCGATTGCGGATCGAGCAAGAAGACTTTGCCGACGGTCGCGAGCGTCAGGCTATTGAGCGCGAGGAGATATCCTTCGCCCAGTTGACCGAGGCTCGGGTTCGAGACCGCGACGTAGAGCGTCTGCTCGCCGACAGATAACGCCGGCGCGCTGTTCGTCGTCACTTCGGTCATGAGTTGATCGCCCGATGCCGTCGCTGCGCTGACCCACGTGCCGGTGCCGTCGGGAGAAACGCGCGCGATGCCGCTTTGAAGCCCGGCCGGCGTCGGGCCGGTCACCGTGAAGCCGAAGAACGCATTGCCTCCCGAATCGGTCGTGATCGGCGTGTCGATGTCGACGTTCGCGTTGTATGCCGCCTTGTCGCTCTCGTAATTCGAAAGGCCGTAGAAGACGAGCGTCTTCAGCTTCGCCTGCGCGGCGTCGGGATTGCGGACGAACAGCTTGCCGCCCGCGCCAGGGAAGAGAAGAAGGTCCGACGTCGTCAGCGCCGGGCCGACGCTCGGTATCCATCCGTGCGGCGGCAAGATGTAGTCGGTGGAAGCGCTCCAGATGAGCGCTCCGTTCATCGGGCTATGCGCTTCGATGCGGAAGTGATTCTTGGGGCCGGTGCGCACGGGGATGACGACGTTGTCCGCCGGAGTGACGAGCGGCGATCCGTAGTGGATCAGCAGCTCGTGATTTTGGGTATACGGCGGCGCTAGATCGACGGGCGTCCGCCAATGGATGCGCGCGAGCGACTGACTCGCTTCGGTGCTTAGTGCGGAGTGCTCGTTGTTCTCGGCAAAGCCCGACCACGGCGGCCCCGGCGGCCCATGCAAGATCGAAGCGACCGAGCGCATGACTGCGCCGCTTCCGCCGCACCCCAGCGTGATCGCAGAGACAAACGCGATCCAGCATATAAGCACGATGAGACGTGAGTGATGATGCCGCACGCCCTGCGAATTCTTAACGGGTGGAGCGGTCGACCTTCATGGTCGACCGCCGCGACCGAACCTTGCACATATCATATAGTACGGTCTCGCGGGAACCCACGCGCCCACCTGAACGTTTCCTGTATATCACGGTCAGGAGGACCACAAAGTGAACACTGTCATCTATGGATTGCTGTCGATGCGCCGGGTCATCGCGGTCGCTATCGCCGCGGTCATCGCGATGTCGACCTTCGCGCTGCCCGCGAACGCGGACACCGCCGGCCAGACGTCGACACGAAACCTCATACTCGCCGGACTCGCAGCGACCGCTGCGGTGATCCTCTATAACAACTATCATCACAAATATGAAGCCGCGCATACCATCGTCGGCTACACACGCGACGGCGGCACCGTCTACGCCGACGGCCGCGTCGTCTATCCGAACGGCCAGACATACTATACCGGCACGAGCAACGGCACCCAGTGCTCGTACAACGGCTACTACACGCCGTGCACCGGTCAGGTGTATGCGTACGGTCCGCCTGGGCGCGGCCACCACTACGGCTGGTACAAGCATCGCGGCGATCAGGACGATCAAGGCGATAACGACGACAACGGCGGCGGCAACTAATCGGCGTCCTGTAGTAGGCCGAGCGAAGCTCGGCGACGGACGACAAAGCACGCCTGAGCATTGCTCGGCGTGCTTTACTTCGTGCGGCTGTTGCAGGCACCGGCCGCCGTTCGCACAAACGGGTGCCCCATCTGATATTCGAGGAGGCACCATGCGTCGTCTAACCGTCGCTCTGGCAACGCTCGCGCTTATCGCGTTGCCGGCAGTTTCTAGTGCGTCACCCGCGTACGACGAACTCCAAGGGCTCGCGAAGGACATGACCTTCACGACCGCTCGACTCCATCCGATGGCCGCTACAGGCCTCGGGATAAGCGGCTACGATGGGCAGCTCGAGCAGCCTTCTGAACAAGCCCGCTCGGCGGAAATCGCGCTCGTCGTGTCGTGGCAGAACCGCCTCGCGAAGATCGAAACGGACAACAAAGGTGCCATGACGCTCGTCGAGAGCGACGACGCGAAGCTTCTCGCCGCGCAGCTGACCGGAGAGCTGCGGCAGTTCACCGTGTATCAGGTCGATCGCAAGGACTACGCCGGTGCGTCGAATGCGGTCGTCGGTGCGATCTTCACGCAGTTCCAGCATCTGCCGATCGCCGGACAAGAGGGAGCGACATCTGTTACGGTCGCTCGCGCATGGGCCGATATCACATCGAGGCTTTCGAAAGCGCCGGCGTACATCACAGCCGCCAACAAAATGGTGACTCATCCGGGTCACCTTTACGGGGTCACCGGCAGCCAAGAGCTCGCAGGCGCGCCGGATTTTCTCGCTGGTCCGCTCACCGACGCGGCGAAGGCGCAGATGCCGGCCGCAGACTTCAAGAAGTTCGCGGCCGCGCGCGACGGCGCGATCGCGGCGATCGCCGCGACGAAGAAATACATCGACGCGCATGTCGCGAGTTGGCCCGAGAACTTCGCCATGGGACATGCGGCGTACGACGCGATGCTGCGCGACGAGCAGCTGCTGCCCGTCGATGCGCACGACGTCGAGCGCATGGGCTACGACGAGCTTTCGCACGGCTGGGGCGTTCAATTCTGGCTCGATCACCTGTCGAAGCAGTCGGGCGTGCCGTTCGGTCCGCAGTCGGGCGGTGGCATCGCACCGGGCGGGCCCGCGCTGATCTCGTACTATCGCGATCGCATCGCGGAGCTTCGGCACTATGTCACAGCGAACGATGTCGTGACAGTGCCTTCGTGGCTCGGGCAGATCAAAGTCGTCGAGACGCCGAAATTCTTGCAGCCTGTCTCCCCCGGCGCGTCGATGAATCCGCCGCGTCTGTTCTCACCAGAGACGACCGGCTTCTACTACATAACACCGCCGACGTCGCTCGAAGACGCTGCGAAGCGGCTCGACGCGAACGAGGACTTCGACCGCGACCGCATCTGGTCGACCGGCGCGCACGAGGCGATGCCGGGGCACTTCCTCCAGCTGTCGATCGCGAAGCGCAACCCGGATTTCGTCCGCAAGATCCAAGGCAGTGGCGTGTTCGCCGAAGGTTGGGCGTTCTACGGCGAGGAGATGTTCGTCCAGCTCGGCATGTACGGCAACGACCTCGACGGCCGCATGTACACCGCGCAGTGGGAACGTGTGCGCGGCGCTCGTGCCGTCATCGACGCGAAACTAGCGACTGGCGAGTGGAGCTACCGGAAGGCGGCGGATTTCTTCGCGCAGCAAGCGGGCTTCACGAAGCCTGCCGCCGATGCGGAAGTGGCCGGCATTGCGCTCAATCCGGGTTACGTGATCTCGTACACGGTTGGCCGCAGCCAGCTCGAGCTGCTCGAGTCGCAATATCTATTGAAGGAAGGCTCGAAAGCGTCGATGCTCGACTTCCACGATCGGCTGCTCTGCTACGGCACGACACCGTTCGCGATCGTCGGACCGGAGCTGATGGCCGACTTGAGCAAGCCGCTCTCGGTCGTCCGCGCCGCCGCGAACTACTAAATCGCGAACCGCTACTAACGAAAACGAAGGAGCGGTCGAGCTTTAGCTCGACCGCCGCGGCCTATCCTGTTTCCGTCTCGTCGACGTACGTCAGCGATTTATCGCGCAACATGCTGTGGCGGAAACCGTAGTACGCGTAGATGATGATGCCGATGACGAACCATACGATGTAGCGTATCCACGTCGGCGTTCCAAGTCCGGTCATCATGTAGATGCAAAGGCCGAATCCGAGTAGCCCGACGAGCACGCCGGCCGGCGCCTTGAACGGCCGCTTCGCGTGCGGCGCGACAAACCGAAGCACGACGACGCCGAGGCTGACGATCGCGAACGCCCACAACGTTCCGACATTCACCATGAACAACAGCTGATCGAGCGGGAAGAGCAGCGCGAAGAGCGCGACGCAGATGCCGGTGATCATCGTCGTGCGTGCCGGCGTGTGGAAGCGCGGATGGATCTCTGCGACGCCCGGAGGCAACATCCGATCGCGCGACATGACGTAGAAGATGCGCGCCTGGCCGAGCAGCGAGGTGATCATGACGCTGATGTTGCCGGCGAGCGCGCCGATCGTCACGGCGAAATTGAAGAACGGGTTGTTGCCGGCGAGCCGCACGGCTTGGCTCATCGCCGCGTTCGGATCGATCTTCGAGGCCGGCACGACGCCGATCGTCAAGACCTCGAGCGAGATGAAGATGAGCGCCCCGATAGCGAGCGATCCGACGACCGCGCGCGGCACATCGCGTTGTGGGTTCTTCGATTCTTCTGAAGCGACGGTCACAGTGTCGAAACCGATGTAGGCGAAGAAGACGAGCGCCGCCGACTGCACGACGGACTTGACGCCGAGCGGCGCAAAGCCGGTGAAGTGCGATGGATGGATGAAGCCGATGCACGCGATCGCGAACAACACGAACGTGATGATCTGGATGACGACGAAAGCCGCGTTCGTCCCCGCAGATTCGCGGATGCCGAGCGCTAGCAATCCGCTGACGACGAGCACGGTCAGCGCCGCGATGACGTCGATGTGCGATGCGCCCAGATGCGACCAGTCGATCTGGCCGCTTTGGAGCCAATCCGGCAAGCTGACGTGGAAATAGCTCAGAAACTCTTGGAAATAGCCCGAGAACGACGCCGCGACGGGCGCCGCCGAGATGCCGTACTCGAGGATGAGATCCCAACCGATGATCCACGCGACGAGCTCGCCGAGCGTCGCGTAGGCATACGTATACGCGCTGCCCGCTACCGGCACCATCGACGCGAACTCGGCATAGCACAGCGCGACGAAGACGCACGCGATGCCGGAGAGCAAGAAACCGGTGATGACGCCCGAGCCGGCGGCTTGCGCGCCGACGCCGGCGGTCGGGAAGATGCCGCCGAGCATCGTGCCGAGCCCGATGCCGATGAGCGCCCAAACGCCGAGCGCACGGCGAAGGTGCGGCTTGCCCTCTTCTTCGGGGCGGACGCGGTCGAGCGGTTGGACCGCGAACAGACGTCTGATCAACGACATATGCAAGACCGCGGCGGTCGAGATGAATCTCGACCGCTCCTAAGGCGACGGCGGTCGACCATTAAGGTCGACCGCTCCATTAACCTGCCCTTGGGAGACCGCGGCGGTCGAGATGAATCTCGACCGCTTCTTTTCTGCTACGTTATTCCGCGAACCAGCCCGATGGGACGACGTCGAGATTCACGTTGATCTGCTTCACCTCGGTGTACGAATCGTACCCGTACGTGCCGAGCTCGCGACCGGTTCCCGACTGCTTATAGCCGCCCCACGGCGCTTCATTATATGTCGGGTGATACGTGTTGATCCACGTGATGCCAGCGCGCATCTTGCGGATGACGCGGTGCGCCTTCGCGATGTCGTTCGTGAAGACGGCGCCCGCCAATCCATAGATCGTATCGTTTGCAAGCGCGATGGCCTCGGCTTCATCCTTGAACGTCTGGACGACGAGCACCGGGCCGAAGATCTCTTCTTGGACGATGCGCATGTCGGGCCGCGTGTTCGTGAAGACCGTCGGCATGATGAAGTTGCCCTTCTCGCCGAGCTCTCCCGGCAAGCGGCCACCGCCGCACGCGAGCGTCGCACCTTCTTGTTTGCCGAGGGCGATGTACGCTTCGATTTTCTCCTGATGCGCGCGGCTGACGATCGGTCCCATCTCCGTCTCGGGATCGAAGCCGTCGCCGACGCGGATCTTCCCGGCTCTCTCGACGATCTTCGCGACGAGCTTGTCGTGGATGGACTCTTCGACGATCAAACGCGATCCAGCGGAACACACTTGCCCCGAGTTCGCATAGATGCCGAAGAGCGCGTAGTCGACCGCCGTATCGAAATCCGCGTCCGCGAAGACGATGTTCGGCGACTTGCCGCCGAGCTCGAGCGTGACTTTCTTGAGATTCCCGGTCGACGCGAGCATGATCGCACGTCCGGTCTTCGTGCCGCCGGTGAACGCGATCTTGTCGACGAGCGGGCTCTCGGCGATGTACTGCCCGACGACCGGACCGGAGCCGAGGATGATCTGGACGACATTTTTCGGGAAGCCGACTTCTTCGACGAGGGTCGCCAAGAATAGAGCAGTGAGCGGCGTGAGCTCCGACGGCTTCAGGATGCAGACATTGCCTGCTGCAAGTGCAGGCGCGAGCTTCCACGCGCCCATGAGCAGCGGATAGTTCCACGGGATGATCTGGCCGCATACTCCGATCGGTTCGCGGACGACGAAAGTCTGCGACGGCGCCGGCACGTCGAACGTCTCACCGTGCGGCTTGGTCGCGAGTCCGGCGTAGTAGCGGAAACAATTCGCAGCATCGCTCACGTCGTACTCGGTCTCGCGCACCGGCTTACCGTTGTTGAGCGTCTCGAGACGGGCGAGCTCGGTCGCGTTCTCGTCGATCTTGTCGGCCAGCTGGAAGAGCAGCTTCGCGCGGTCTTGCGCGTGCGTTTCCGACCACGGGCCGTTGTCGAAAGCTTCGCGCGCCGCGCGGATCGCCCGCTCGGCGTCATCCTTCGTGCCCTCAGCGACTACGGCGACCACCTCACCATCGGCGGGGTTTATGAGTTTACGCGTGCCGCCATCCGATGCTGCGGCGAACCCGCCGTCGATGAACATGAGGCAAACGCCGTTTTGCTGCCGCAAGCGGCGCAACAGGTCTTCACGTTTCGGTGCGATCGTCGTCGCCATCCCTAAGCCACCGGTACCTTTCCAGCTATTTCTTCGAGCGATTCGCGCAGCGCAGTACACACGTAGTCGGCTTGCTCTTCGGTGATCGTCAGCGGCGGTTCGATACGGATGACGCGCGCGTTGACGAGCGTGCCGGAGACGAGCACGCCGCGATCGAGCATCGCCTTGCTGAGCGCAAAACCCATCTCGTTGTCGACGAACTCGATCGCCATGAGCAAGCCCTTGCCGCGGACCGCGACGACGATGTTGTCGTGCTCGGCGACCGCTGCGCGCAAGCCGTCGAGCATCCGCTGGCCCATGACCGCCGCCCGTTGCGGCAGCTTCTCTTCGATGAGCACATTGATCGTCGCGAGCGCCGCCGCGCATGCGAGCGGATTCCCGCCGAACGTCGTCGTGTGGAGGAACGGGTTGTCGAAGATGCGCGAGAACACCGCTTTCGTGCCGACGACCGCACCGATAGGCATGACACCGCCGCCGAACGCCTTCGCGAGGCACATGAGATCGGGCGCGACGTTCCAATGGTCGCACGCGAACATGCGGCCCGTCCGGCCCATGCCTGTCTGCACTTCATCGAGGACGAGCAGCGCGCCGTACTCGTCGCACAGCCTGCGTACACCCGGCAAGTAATCGTCGTCGGGGATGTTGACGCCGCCTTCGCCTTGGATCGGTTCGAGAATGACCGCGCCGACGTCTTCGCCTACCATTTTGAGCGTGTGCATCTTGATGCGCAGCTCTTCGAGGTCGTTGAACGGCACGTGTTCGATGTTCGGCAGCATCGCGCCGAACGGGCGGCGGAACTCTGCCTTCGCGCTCACCGATAGCGAGCCGAAGCTCTTGCCGTGGAAGCCTTTCGTCGCGGCGACGATCGTCTGTTTCGCCGGATCGAACGCGCGCGCAAGTTTGAGCGCGCCTTCGACCGCTTCGGTGCCGCTGTTGCAGAAGAACGCGTACTCGAGATCGCCCGGCGTGAACAGCGCGAGCGTCTTCGCAAGCATCGCGCGGAGCGGATCGAGCAGATCTTGGCTGTGCAGCGCTTGACGCTTGATCTGATCGGTTACCGCCTTGACGACTTTCGGATTGCGATGGCCGACGTTGAAGATCCCGAAGCCGCCAAGGCAGTCGATGTATTCCTTGCCGTTGACGTCGCGGTACGTGTTCGGACCGGAGTCCTCCCATTCGACCGCCGCGACTGCATGCGCCACCGACGTCGCCTTCCGGTATTCGAGGAATCCGGGATTGACATGATCGCGGAAGTTGTCGACGGTCTCTTCCGTGATCCAAGCGGCATCAGCCGGCGTGATCGCGGGCTTGGCGATCAAGTCGAGGATCTTCTGGCTGTACAGATATGCTTGCGCTTCGCTGCGGTTATGAATTTTAACGGGTCCTCCTGTTAGCCGAGCTTCGCTCGGCCTACTACATTTGCCGAGCTTCGCTCGGCCGACTACATTTGCCGAGCTGCGCTCGGCATACCACATTTCAAAACGTTTACGCAAGAGCTGCGTCGCAGCTTTCCGCGAGTCGCGCGAGCCCGGCGTCGAGCTCCTCGTCGGAGATCACGAGCGGCACGAGGAAGCGGATGACATCCGACTTCGAACCGGCGGACATCAAGAGCAGTCCTCGCTTGCGAGCTTCATCGATGACACGCTTCACGTACGTCGATTTCGGCTGATCGGGTTCGTCGACGAATTCGACGCCGAGCATCGCGCCAAGACCTCGGACGTCCGCGATCTTCGGATGACGGCGCTGCAAGTCGCGCAGTGCGCGCTCGATGCGCGCACCGACGACGCGCGCGCGGTCGACGAGCCCTTCCTCTTCGAAGACGTCGAGCGTCGCGAGCGCTGCCGCGCACGCGAGCGGATTCCCGCCGTACGTTCCCCCGAGGCCGCCGGGCGTCACGGTGTCGATCATCTCGGCTTTGCCGACGACGGCCGCGAGCGGCAGCCCATCGGCAACGCTCTTCGCGATCGCGACCAGATCGGGCTCGATACCGCTATGCTCGAACGCGAACATCTTGCCCGTACGGCCGAATCCGGATTGGATCTCGTCGCAGACGAGCAGTATGCCATGGCGTGTCGCGATCTCGCGGAGCGCGACCATGAAGGCGGGAGGCGCCGGAACGAAGCCGCCTTCGCCGAGGACGGGTTCGATGATGATGGCAGCAACGCGATCGGGCGACACTTGGGCTTCAAAAAGTTCGTCGAGCGACTCCAACGCACGCTCGGTCGTCCAACCGTGATGCTCGTACGGGAACGGCGTCTGGTAGATCTCGCTGCAGAACGGGCCGAAGCGCAGCTTGTATGGATCGTTCTTGCCGGTCATCGAGAGCGCGAGCAACGTGCGGCCGTGATAACCGTGATGGAAGGCGACGACGGCGGGTCGCCCGGTGTACGCGCGCGCGATCTTGACGGCGTTTTCCGTCGCCTCGGCGCCGGTCGTCACGAGCAGCGTCTTCTTGCGCGTCGGACCCGGCACGAGCCGGTTGAGGCGCTCCGCAAGGCGCACGTACGTCTCGTACATCGCGACCTGGAAACATGTATGCGTAAAGCGCGCGAGCTGCTGCTCGACAGCCGCGCGAACGCGCGGATGCGCATGGCCGACGTTGAGGACGCCGATGCCGCCGACGAAGTCGATGTATTCCTTGCCGTCGATATCCCAAAGGCGCGCGCCCTCGGCGCGTTCGACGAAGATCGGATGGGCGTTGCTGACGCCGCGCGCGACTTCAGAAGCCCGCAGTTCTAAAAGCGCTGCGGTACTCGTGCCAGCGAGGGCCACGGTGGGGTCCTTTCAAGGGGGTTCAGGCGAGGGTACGCCTCTAGTGTACCGGGTTCGACAGGCGCGCGCCACGTCATTCTAGCACAACTTTTCCTCGGTTCTTTGGCATACGAAACCAACCGACTGGCGGTACGACCGTATGACGGTTCGTGAGGCGCTGGGCCTCGAGTCGCTCAAATCTGCGGAGGTCGTCGCCGGTCAGGACGGGCTCGACCGTCGCGTGCGGTGGACCCACGTCGTCGATCTTCCCGACCTCGCGCCGTGGGTTCGGGCGGGACAGTTGCTTCTTACAACGGGGCTATCTTGGCCGAAAGCGGACGCGGAGCAACGTTCGCAGATCCGTCAACTCGCTGATAAAGATCTCGCTGCGGTCGCGCTTGCGGTTCCACGATATCTCGAGCATTTTCCAAACGCGGCGCGCGACGAAGCGAACCGTCGTCATCTCCCGCTGATCGAGATCCCGTTCGAGGTGCCGTTCGCGCAGATCACTGAGGAACTGCAGCGCTCGATCATCGCGGAGCAATATCAGATCCTCGAGCGGTCGGAGCAGATCCATCGCGAACTGACGCGCGCAGCCGCGAGCGGCAAGAATCTCAACGATCTTGCGAACGCTCTCGGCACGCTGATCAAACGTTCGGTGACGTTCGAAGACGCTGGCGGAAAATTGCTCGCTTTTCACGACGCCGGCATCGCCGATGCGATCCGCGGCGAAACGCTCGAGCGCAAGCAGAGTCCCGCCGACACGGTCGCCGCGCTCGAAACCGCGGGTCTGCTCGCGAAGATCCGCGGCAGCGCAGGACCCGTCCGCATTCCGGCGATGCCGGAGATCGATCTCGCCGCGCGTGTCGTCTGTCCGATCCGGCTCGGAGCGGAACTTGTCGGTCATGTGTGGATCATCGAGGGCGAGTCTTCGCTCTCAGAACTCGATCATCGAGCAGCCGAACATGCTGCGCTTGTAGCGGCGGTGCACGTCGCCCACCAACGTGAGCTCGAGATCACCGAGGCACGGCTCGGCTACGCGTCGTTCCTTTCGCTGCTCGAAGCCGAAGACAACGATCCGCAAGCGATCGAACGAGCGCGCCTGCTCGGCTTTGATCCCGAGGGTTGGCATCGAGTGGCGATCGCCATCATCCCCGAACCGCTGCCGCTCGGACGCGAGGGATTCTTGCGCCGCGAAGCCATCGCGAACAAGATCCGCACCGGCCTCTTGACCGCGGGCGCGCGGCCGATGCTGACGACGTCGCTGAACTACGTCTACTTCTTGCTGCCCGATGGGGTCCAAGCGCCGCCTATATGGGGCTCTCTCGAAGACGGCTCAATCGTGTTTGTCATCGGGCGGCGATACCGCGGTACTAAAGGTGCGCGAAAAAGCTTCGAAGAGGCGAAGTCGCTGCTGGCCTATCGAGACGTCATGCCTATCCGGCACTTCGACGAGTCGCTCGTGCCGCGCGTGCTCATGGGCGATGCCGGCGCACGAGCGGCCTTCATCGACGATCTCTTCGGGAAGCTTCGGGAGAAGAAGGGTGGAGCGACACTCGAGCGCGCGCTCCTCGCGCTCGCGAAATCGGGATTCAACCATAAGAAGACGGCCGAACAGCTCAAAATCCACCTGAACACGCTTCGGTACCGTCTCTCGCATGCCGCTGAGATGCTCGGGTTGAACCTCGATGAGCCCGAAACGCGCTTCCGCCTTCAGTTGGCTGCGAGGCTTTTGGACTTCTCCCATAATCCCTGAACTAAAATTTGTCAGCCGCGGACATAGGTGCCCGGAGCCCTAGCTAGTAACTTTCCGGCACTAGGCACTCGCTTTAGGGAGAATGCCCGTGACATTTCGCATTTCACTGGTCGCGGCGTTTGTCGCCGCGTGCACCCTGGCATTTGCGGGTCCGGCTTTGGCCGGAACGACCGGCGGCCTCCACGGTCGCGCCGTCGATTCGGCGAGCGGCGCCGCGATCGCCGGGGCGAAAGTCACCGCGACATCGCCGTCGCAGCTCGAGACGGTGACGACCGACGCGAACGGCGTCTTCGTCTTCATCTCCCTATCGCCAGACACGTACACGATCACGGTGACGAAGGATGGCTACGATATCGCATCGCTGCCGGGCATCACCGTCGTCGCGGACCAGTCGCGCAACATCAGCGTGACGCTGCAGAAGACGTTGAAGACGCTCGCGACGATCAGCACGCGTGCAGCGACGTCACTCGTGCGGCCAGGCACGACGAGCGATGTCTATTCGATCAATTCCTCGACGCAGAAAGCGACCGCAGCGCTCGGCGGTTCCGGCAGTCTCAATCAGGCGTACGGCTCCGTCGCGAGCGCGCCTGGCGTCGTCTATCAACAAGGCCAGCAAGGCTGGTACCAGAGCATCTACATCCGCGGCGGCGACATCGACCAAACCGCGTACGAGCTCGATGGCATTCCGACCATGCGCGTCTCCGACAGCGCGACCGTGACGACGCTGTCGAGCCTCGGGCAGCAAGAGATGCAGGTGTACACGGGCGGCACGCCGGCATCGGCCGATGCCTCCGGTATCGCCGGCTACGTCAATCAGGTCATCAAGACGGGCACGTATCCGGGCTTCGAAACGCTGAAGCTCGGCATCGGCGGACCGGCGCTCTACAATTCAGCGCAGTTCGAAGCCGGAAGCGCGACCCCGGATCGCCGGTTCTCGTATTACGTGGGCGAAGCGCTCACCGCGCAGGGTTATCGCTACGGCGACCAATTCAACGGCGCGAGCGATCCGCTGTTCTTCATGCCCGAGTACATCCCGTCGAACAACAACGGTTCGTTCAACGGCGGCTGCTCCGTGGCGCCCTGCGTCTACGACGGCAATACGAGCAATCCGCTCGACCCGAGCGGCAAAGCATTCTTCTCGCCTGGCATATCGGACGCGATCGCTTCGACGCACGACTACGAAACCGTCGCGAACTTCCACTATCAGCTGCCGCACAAGAACGATTCGTTGCGCGACGACGTGCAATTCCTTTGGGTGTGGAGCAATCTGCTCCAAAAATTCTATACGTCGCTCAGCGATCTCGGCTTGGGATCGCTCGCGTCGCAAAACCTCGTCGAGAGCGTCTTCGATTGCGGCGGAGGCACCCCGTGCACGGGCCCAGTGACGTACCTCGACCAGACGACGTACAGCGGCGCGGTCTTCCAAGCGCCGAATTCGAACGATCTCATCACTTCGCTCTTCCCGAACTCGGGTCAATTCCGGCCGGCGTTCCAAGACATCCCGGTCAACGAACGCGAGGGTTCGCAGAACGGTGCCGGCATCGAAAAGCTTCAGTTCCAGAAGAACATCGACGAGAAGACATACTTGCGCATTTTCGGCTACGCCGAAAACTCGTGGTGGTGGATCAGCGGGCCGGTGAGCGCGAATCTCACGTACGGCGACCAGCTGCCGGACTACGAGGTCGACGGGCACACGTACGGCGGCGATGTCATCTTCTCGAAGCAGCTCTCGGACAAGCACCTGATCAACGCGACGGTGTCCTACTTCACATCGACGCTCGAGACGTACTCGATGGGGTTCCAGTCGGGAAACTTCACGAGCCTTATCGACAGCACCGGCAATTGTTACAACGGCAACCCGTCCGATTCGAACTTCGGGAACCTCGACAGCTGCTACGACTCGAACTCACAGGGCACAGCATCCACCGGTCTCGAGCCGGGCAACCCCGGCCCCGGAACGCCGGCGGGTCTCGCGAACGCGCAATGGATCGTGACGGAGAACGGCCAGAACGCGGAAGTCGATCACGTCAAGCCGCTCTTCTCGGCCGCATCGTTCACCGACTCGTGGCGTCCGAACGACAAGCTTTCGTTCTCGCTCGGCATGCGCATCGAGAACTTCAAGTATCAGCTCCAAGACCTCGCGAGCGGCTATCCCGCGCGGCAGTTCTGGTTCAACGCGTACAACAACGAGTTCTGTTGGGGACCCGGTTATCCGACCACCGTGTCGCGCTTCGATGCGTCGACGGCGACGTTCTTGCCGTGCTCGTCGATCGGCCCAGGTCTATTCCCGGTGCATCTCCAGAACTACCATGGCGGCACGATTTCGCAGACGGTGCCGCAGCCGCGCTTCGGCTTCACCGACGAGCTGAACTCGGATAATGTCATCCGCGCGTCGTATGGCCGGTACGCGCGTCCGGCGCCGACCTCATATCAGGAATACAACACGTTCCAACAAGACCTGCCGAGCTTCTTGGCGACGTTCGTGCCGAATGGCTGGAACACGCCCGTCCACAACCTTTACTCGGACACGTCGATCAATACCGATCTTTCGTGGGAACACCATTTCAAGGGAACGGCTCTCGCGATGAAGCTCACGCCGTTCTTGAGGACGACGCAAGGGCAGATCCAATATTCGGCGCTCAACGCGCAGGGTGTGGTCGCAGGCGTCAATGCGGGCAAGCAGATCTCTGACGGTCTCGAGTTCGCCCTGGACAAGGGCGCATTCGACCAGGATGGTCTCTCATGGGCCATCTCAGCGACGTACACCCGCAGCAAGATCCAGTACGGGCCGTATCCGAGCGGTCTCAACGTCATCGATCTGCTCAACGAGCAGATCCAGATCTACAACTCGTACACGTCGGCGTGCGCCGGCGCGTCGTTCTCGAACAACCCGCGATCGCTCTGCGGCGTCAACGGGAACAACAACGCGTTCGCCATCGAGTCGAACGGAATCGACAACCCGTACTTCAACGCGAAGCCGCAACCGCTGCTCGACCCGAACGCGCAGTACACGACCTACGACGAGATCCCGTCGCCGTTCAGCAATGCGATCGGATTCGAGACCCCGTTCCAACTGTCGGTCGTCCTCAACTGGAAGAGCGGTCCGCTCACCATCACGCCCGACTTCCTGTTCTCGATGCAGGGCAAGTACGGTTCGCCGCTCGTGTGGCCGGGTTACGATCCGAATTCGTGCAGCGGTTCGGGCGTCGCGAATCCGCAGAACTGCACCGGTTCCATCTTCATACCGGACAAGTACACGGGTGTGTTCGACGATCTCGGCGCCTTCCAGCAGCCGAACCGCCTCACCGCAAACCTCTCGGTCGGCTACGAGTTCAACAAGCACATCAGCGCGACGTTGACCGCGGCGAATCTCATCGACCACTGCTATCAGCGAAACGTGCCGTGGGCGAACGGTCCGACGTGCGAGTATGCGCAGCTGCAATCGAACCTGATGCCGCCGGCGGGCAACTTCGTGAAGAACCCGCCGATCCAACTCGCCTATCCATACGGCAGCTGGTACAACAATCTCGAGATCGCGCAGATGGGTCAGAAGAATCCGGTCGAGGCCGTCCTCGAGTTCGAGTTCAAACCGTAGAGAGGACGCCATGGCCCGATCCCAGCTGACCGATCTGCTGCGCAAGATCCACGCGGCGCACGCGGAGGCGTCGCTGCGCGGCATGCCCGCCGACGAGGTCTTCGAGGAACAAGCCCAGCGGTCGGCGATCTCTCGCAGCCGCTTCCTCGCCGGCGCCGCAGCGGTCGGCGGTGCGTCCGTGCTCGGCCGCGTCCTCGGACCTGCGCGCGCGCTCGCGAAGTCGATGGCCCCGCGGGTGGTCATCGTCGGCGGCGGCCTCGCCGGCACGACGTGCGCCTACCGGCTGCGCCAGGCTGGTCTTGCTTCTACTATATATGAGGCGAACGCGAGCGTCGGCGGCCGCACGTGGACGCTTCGCGACTTCTGGGATGACGGCCAGCACACCGAGCACGGCGGCGAGAACATATCGAGCGAGCACACCCAGATCCGCAAGCTCGCGAAAGAGCTCGGCCTCGAGCTCGTCGACGTCCGCGCCGCGCAAAAGCCAGGCACCGAAGAGGTCTACTGGGTCGGCGGGAAGCGCATCCCGTTCAAGGTGATGCTCGCCGAGTACGCGACCGCGTTCCCGAAGTTGAAGGCGGCGAACGACGCCGCCGGATACCCGACGCTTTGGAATCACTACAACGAGGCCGGCCGCAAGCTCGACCAGATGTCTTCGCGCGAATGGATACGACAGACGATTCCCGGCGGGCTCGATTCGACGATCGGCTGGATGCTCGATCTCGACACGACGACCGAGAACGGCGGCGAAGCAGACGAGCAGAGCTCGCTCATGCTCATCTACATGCTCGGACACATGCCCGCCTACAATCCGGGCGGCGGCTTCTATTGGGTCGGCACCGATGAGAGATACGTCGTCAAAGGCGGCAACGATCAGATCGCGCATCGCCTCGCCTCGAGCTTGCCCGATTCGGCAGTCCAGACGAGCAGTGCGCTCGTCGCGCTGAAGAAGCGCTCCGACGGCTCCTACCTTTGCACGTTCGAATCGCATCTGCAGACGTTCGACGTACCCGCGGACTTCGTCGTGCTCGCGCTGCCCTTCACGACGCTCCGCCGCGTCGATCTTTCGAAAGCCGGATTCGACGCGCGCAAGATGACCGCGATCGAACATCTGCCGCTCGGCACGAACACGAAGATCTACGTCCAGTTCCGCGAGCGCTCGTGGCTGCCGATGGGCTACAACGGCGCGACGTACGCGGACACCGGCTATCAGCAGACGCTCGACGCATCGCGCGGCCAAGACGGCAAAAGCGGTCTCCTCGAGTTCTACACCGGTGGGCACAAGGGCGCGTCGTTCGGCCCGGCATCGTTCGGACCGCCATCGGACGATGTCGTGCGCGATCAGATGCGGGGCCTCGAGCCGCTCTATCCCGGCATCTCCAAACTCTGGAACGGCAAGGCGTTCATGGACTACTGGACCGGCGACCGCTGGCACAAAGGATCGTATTCGTATTGGGCGGTCGGGCAGTCGACGACGTTCGCCGGCTATGAAGGCGTGCGCCAAGCGAATACGCTCTTCTGCGGCGAGCACACCGCTGTCGATTTCCAAGGATTCATGAACGGAGCGGTCGCGACCGGCGAGCGTGCTGCCGCAGACATACTCCACCAAGAAGGACGAGCAGCCGCAGGAGGCGGGTAGATGATCGAGACTGCGACGTCGGCGACGCTCGAGAAGTATCGCCGCTACGTACTGACGAGTTTTCTCAAGAAGGTCCAGCCCATCGTCATCGATCGCGCCGAAGGCGCGATCGTCTGGGATGAGCAGGGGAAGAAGTACGTCGACATGTTCGCCGGCATATCCGTCGTCAACGCCGGTCACTGCCGGCGCGAGATCATCGAAGCAGCTGCGGCGCAGATGCACAAGCTCGTCCACAGCAACTCGTACATCTATCCGAACAAGCCGACGGCGGATCTCGCCGAGGCGCTCGCGTCGATCATGCCGAGCGAGGATCTACACGTCTCGTTTTTCGGAAGCAGCGGAGCGGAGGCGGTCGAGGGCGCGATGCGCGCCGCGAAACAGTTCACTGGTCGCGGCGGATTCGTCGCGCTCGAGATGTCGTTCCACGGACGTTCGGCCGGCACGCTCTCGATAACCGGCAACTGGAATCGCAAGAAGAAGGGCGGACCGTACCTGCCCGGCGTCGCATTCGCGCCTGCGCCGAACGTCTATCGGACGCCGTTCACGGGTGATGCGGACGCTATCGCTCTTCAGTGCGCGCAAGCTGTCGCGCGCGCCATCGACTTCGGCACCGCGCACGACGTCGCGGCGTTCATCGCAGAACCCGTCATGGGAGAGGGCGGGATCATCGTGCCGCCGCGAGCGTACTTCGCCGAAGTGAAGAAGATACTCGACGAGCGCGGCATCCTCTTCATCGCCGATGAAGTGCAAAGCGGATTCGGCCGCACGGGTAAGATGCTCGCCATCGAGCATTACGGCGTTGTGCCTGACATCATCGTCACCGCGAAAGGCATCGCCGACGGCTTTCCGCTGTCGGCGTTCACGACGCGCGAGGATATCGCTCGCTCGTTCACGCCTGGCGACCATCTGTCGACGTTCGGCGGCAATCCGGTGTGCTGCGCCGCGGCGCTCGCGAATCTCGAGGTCTTCAGGCGCGACGGCTTAGTCGAAGCGACCGCACGCAAAGGGCAGCGAGCGATGGAAACGCTGCGCGCGCTCGCCGGCAAGCACGAGCGCATCGGCGACGTCCGCGGGCTCGGGCTTATGCTCGGCGTCGAATTCGTGTCGGATCGCGCCCGCAAGACGCCCGACGCGAGACTCGCCGAGCATGTCCAAGACAAGATGCTCGAGCGCGGCTTCCTCGTCGGCGTCGGGGGCTTCTACGGCAACGTCGTGCGCATCCAGCCGCCGCTCGTCATCGACGACGTCGACCTCGATCGCGGATTCGCGGCCCTCGGCGAGATCCTTGATGCCGCTTGAACACGCGGCCGGTCCGGAACACGCGACCGGTCCGGAACGCTCGCCCGGTCTGAGGCGCGACTGCCTCTCGTTCGTCGAAGTCGTCGCTCAGAGCGTCGCGAATATCGCGCCGACCGCGACGCCGGCGCTCATCATTCCAGGCGTGTTCGCCGCCGCGGGCAACGCAGCGTGGGAAGCGTACGCCTTCGCGACCGTCGCGCTCTTGCTCGTCACGTACCATATCAATCAATTCGCACGCCGGTCCGCGTCGCCGGGTGCGCTTTACACGTTCGTCGGTCAAGGGATGGGGCCGTCGTGGGCTGTCGTGAGCGGCTGGTCGCTCGTCGTCGCGTATCTCGTGACGGGCTGCGCGGTGTTATGCGGCTCTGCGAACTACGCGGGCGTTCTCGCTCAAGCGCTCTTCGGCGCGTCGCTGACGTTGCCGCTGACGATCGCCGCTTTCGCTATCGTCGCGCTCGCCGCGTGGTATCTGTCGTATAGCGACGTCGAACTGTCGACGAAGTTCATGCTCGTGCTCGAAGGCATCTCCGTCGGCGTCGTGCTCGTGCTCGCGTTCGTGTTCTACATCAAGACCGGCCGGGTCGTCGACGCGCATCAGTTCTCGCTGTCCGGCGTGACCGGCGGCGGTTTCGTCCAGGGACTCGTCCTCGCGTATTTCTCGTTCGTCGGCTTCGAGAGCGCGACGGCGCTCGGACACGAGGCGAAGGAGCCGCTGCGTTCGATACCTCGTTCGGTCCTCGTCACCGTCCTCGCGGTCGGCGCGTTCTTCACGTTCATGTCGTACACGCTCGTCAGCGGCTTTGAGGGCTACGCGACCTCGCTCGGACAGTCGAACCAGCCGATGACCGAGCTCGCGCGCATCGCGGGATTGCCGTTCTTCGGCACGCTATTCGCGCTCGGCGCGACCGTCGGCCAGTTCGCGTGCGCGGTCGCCTGCGTCAATGCCGGCGCGCGCGTCATCTACGCGATGTCGAAGCATGGACTCGTACATGCATCGGCGGCTGGGACGCACGAGACGCACGCGACGCCGCACGTCGCGGTGACGATCTCCGCGCTGATCGTCTTCGTGACGCCGCTCATCATGGTCCTTAGCCACGTCGCGCTTCTCAACGCGTTCCTCTATCTCGGCTTCGTGGCGACTTTCGGATTCTTGTTCGCGTACATCTTGGTGTCGGTGGCGTCGCCGATGTTCCTGCGGCGCCGCGGCGAGCCCGCATCGACGGCGATCGTCATGTCCGTTTTGTCGGTCGCCATGCTCGCAGTCGCGACAGTCGGGAGCGTCGTCCTGAATCCGGCGCCGCCGTACAACTACTTGCCGTACGTCTTCCTCGCGCTCATCCTGATCGGCGGACTGCGGTTCGTCTACGTGCGGCTCAAAGAGCCGGCGCTCGTCGCCGACATCGCGGCCGATCTCGTCGGCGACGTCGCAGGCTAGCGACCATGATCCCATATCTCGTCGGCGATTCGTGGACGCGCTCGAGCGCCGCGACGCTGCCGGTGTACGATCCGGCAACGGGCGCGGTCATCGAGGAAGTGCCGTTGCTTGGCGCAGCCGAGGTCGATGCGGCCGTTAGCGCTGCTCTTGGTGCGTTCGCGAAGTGGTCGCGCACGCCGGTCATGGAGCGCGTCCGGCTCATGTTCCGCTTCCGCGATCTTCTCGAG
Source organism: Candidatus Eremiobacteraceae bacterium (assembly GCA_035631255.1). Lineage (GTDB taxonomy): Bacteria > Vulcanimicrobiota > Vulcanimicrobiia > Eremiobacterales > Eremiobacteraceae > JANWLL01. Next base: position 19,960 of record DASQJC010000006.1, read on the forward strand.
AGTAACGCGGAAGGTCTCGCGGCGACCGTCACGCGCCACCACGGCAAAACGCTCGACGAAGCGCGCGGGGAGGTGCGGCGAGGCATCGAGGTGGTCGAGTTCGCATGCGGCGCGCCGACCTTGTTGCAGGGGCGGACGCTACGCGACGTCGCCGCCGGCGTCGACCAAGATCTCTTCCGCTTTCCGGTCGGCGTCGTCGCGGGAATCCCGCCGTTCAACTTCCCGGTGATGATACCACTGTGGATGTTCCCGCTCGCGATCGTCGCGGGCAATACGTTCGTGCTCAAGCCTTCGGAGCGGACGCCGCTCGGTGCCGTCCGCCTCGCCGAGCTTTTCCTAGAAGCCGGCTTTCCGCCAGGCGTGCTCAACGTCGTGCACGGTGCGAAGGATGCGGTCGATGCGATCCTCGACCATCCTCTCATCGACGCGGTGTCGTTCGTCGGATCGGAAAATGTCGCTCGCCACGTGTACCAGCGCGCGGCCGCCTCGGGCAAGCGCGTGTCGGCGGCGGGTGGGGCGAAGAACCACATCGTCGTCATGCCTGATGCGGATCTCGAGAAGGCGATGCCCGCAGTGCTCAACTCGGCCTACGGGAACGCAGGCGAGCGTTGTCTTGCCGGGAGTGTCGCGGTGGCGGTCGGCGACGTGCACGACCGGCTCGTCGACGCTTTGGCCGGCGCGGCGCGCTCGATGGTCGTCGGTCCCGGCGACAAGCCCGGCGTGCAGCTCGGACCGCTCATCCGCGACGAACATCGGCGGCGCGTCGTCGACTTCATCGAGCGAGGCGAGCGCGAGGGCGCGCGGCTCGTCGCCGACGGCCGCGGACTGCTCGGCGAGCCGGGTTTTTTTCTCGGCCCGACGCTGCTCGACGGAGTTTCTGCCGACATGGCTGTCGGCCGACAGGAGATATTCGGTCCGGTGCTCTCGGTCTCGCACGTGTCATCGCTCGACGACGCGATCGCGCAGGCGAACTCGATGAGCCTCGGCAACATGGCGGCGATATTCACGTCGAGCGGAGCTGCGGCGCGCGAGTTCCGCGAGCGGGTCGAGGCCGGGATGATCGGCGTCAACGTCGGCGTCGCGCAGCCGTTCGGCTTCTATCCGTTCTCCGGCTGGAAGCACTCATTCTTCGGCGATCTCCACCCGCACGGCACCGATGCCGTCGAGTTCTACACGAGGAAGAAGATGGTCGTGTCTCGGTGGCCGTGACTTGGGTTGGGAATACCGGTATGGGCCTCGATTCTTCTGGCTGCGCCGCGGATACAATCACATCAGCGGGCTCCTATCCGCACCTTTCGGATTGCTCAGGTGTCTAGGAGCCTTTGGGCTAGCCGTGCTCGCAGTCACCATCGTGATCGTTCTTCTCGGCC
>DASQJC010000007.1:0-2977 GCA_035631255.1 Candidatus Eremiobacteraceae bacterium
CAGCACGACGTTTAAGAACAACACGACGGTCCCTAAAAGCATGGTGTACACGGGTTGTAAAGGTGGAAACGTGTCCCCGCAGCTTCAGTGGAAAGGCGTACCGAAAAAAACAAAGAGCTTTGCTATCATTATGCTGGACACCACGGCGATATTCTGGCATTGGGGGATGTACAACATCGCTCCGACCGCGATCAGCCTTCCGGAGAACTCAGGGACGCCTTCAAGTAAATACGGCAAAGAAGTCCTCAACGACTTTGCTATCTACTACGGAAACAAATACCGCGGTTACGACGGTCCCTGCCCGCCAAAGGGAAAGGCGCACCACTACGTCATCACACTGTACGCCCTTAACACGACGTTGAAATTGCCGCGTTCGGCACACGCCGAGGATCTCAACCTGGCGGTCAAAGGTCACCTTACGGGAATCACAATGATTACCGGCCTCTACAAAACCTGAGGCGGCTAGACTTTTAGTGATTCTTCGACGGCCCGATCTTCCGGCCACGCCGCGCCTTCGGCTGCTAACGATGCAATCTCGTCTTCGTCGAGGGTTTCACGCAGTGCAGCAATGAGCTTATCGTAGCCCCATTGCTCCGTGGGTTCCCGTTGCATTCCAAGCGAAGTGTATTGTGCGTTTACGTAGCCGAGCAACTGCGCACCGCGCCGCGCGTCGCCGCCTAGCGCAGCGAGCACGGCGATATGCTGCAGCGTAATCGCGATGAGTTGCTCGTGCCGCGTCTGCCGCCCAAGGCGCAATCCCTCGCGCGCCGAGTTCCGGGCTCCGGTGAGGTCGCCAAGCGCGATGCGGTACGCTGCGCTGTTGGCATGAGAAGCACTGATGCTAGATACGATCGCCCGAGCTGGCATCTCGAGCGTTTCGCTTACGGCCTGAAGTGCCTGTTCGGGATGGCCGTCGGCGAACTCCAGCTCCGCTATGTTGCTCAGCACGGCGGAGGCCCCCGACTCGTCCCCCAACGCCCTGTAAACGCCCAGCGCCTGCGCGAAGAGCTCGCGCGCCGCGCAGACATCGCGACTCAACTCGATTAACGCCTGCGTGTTGAGACAGCCCGCCACATACCAGGTGTCTCCGGACGCGCGCGCTGCCGTCAGTGCCAACTCGTTCGCTGCGTTCGCCTCATCGAGCCGTCCCATCTGAAAAGCCGCAAATGCAAGCACTCGTTGCGCGCGAGCTTCCCCACGAGCGTCCCTCACCGACGCATACAGCTTCATGGCATTGACGGCCGCATCGTAACTGCGCTGGCCATCAAATAAAACGGCGATCGTAAACCGCAGACGCGCCACGATTAGCGGCTCCTCGGCTTCGCTGACGCGCTCGAGCGCAAGCCCGATCCAATAGTCGCCCTCAGCGGCCAGCCCGGCGTTTTTCCAAAGCGCGCTCAATGCGGCGGTAACGACACCGCCCAACACGCCGTCGTGGCCTTGCGTGAGCGCCCAGGCGAGTGCGGCCCGGTAGTTGTCGAGCTCCAGCTCGACGCCGGCAAGCCACGCAGCCGTCGAGCCGGTACCAAAGCGTTCGTGGGCGGCGAAAGCACGATCGCGGAAATACTCAGCGTGGCGACGAGCGAGAGCTTCGCACTCTCCCGATGCGCGGAGTTTCTCGAGCGCATACGCTGCAGTGGATTCGAGCAGCCGGTAACGCTCTCGTTCTCCGCTGGTATCGGCAACGACGAGGGACTTATCGGTTAGCAAACCGAGTAGATCCAAGATGCCGCTTTCATCGAGGCCGTCGCCGGCGCACACGTTGGTCGCCGCGTCCAAACCAAAGCCGCCTGCGAAGATGCCTAAGCGTGCGAACAACAGTTGTTCTTGCGGGGCGAGCAGATCGTAGCTCCAGTCCAGTAGCGCGCTCAACGTCTTCTGCCGCGGCAGCGCATCGCGGCTGCCGCCAGTGAGAATCTTGAAGCGTTCGTTGAGCCGCTGCGCCAAGTGCGGGACGGAAAGCACCTTCACGCGTGCCGCAGCCAGTTCGATCGCCAGGGGAATGCCGTCAAGGCGGCGGCAGATGTCGGCGACGATGGGCGCGGTGTCATCGGTGAGCGCAAAGGATTTGTCGACCAACAGTGCTCGATCGACGAACAGCGCGACTGCGCCAAAGCCGATGACGTTTGCCGGAGTGAGGTCGACGATGCTATGCGGCACGTCGAGCGACTGAAGCCGCGATAGTTTTTCGCCGGCAATGTCGAGCGCTTGCCGGGAGGTAGCCAGTATTCGCACGCCCGGGGCGCCGCGTAGAATCGCGGCTGCGATTGGACCGACAGTTTCTACGAGGTGTTCGCAGTTATCGAAGATCAGCAACAGCTTCTTATGTTTGAGCCAGAGCGGGATCGACTCGTCGACACGGCGACCGTCGCGCTGGCTCATGCACAGCGCTTGCGCCGTGACGCTCGAGACGAGCTCAGGATCGCTAATCGGCGCCAAATCCACAAACCATACGCCGTCGGGATAGCCATCGAGCAGTTCCGTGCCGACTTGCAGCGCGAGTCGCGTCTTACCCACGCCGCCCGCTCCAACGAGCGTGACCAATCTATGTTGGCTCAGCAGTGCTTTGACGTCGGTGACGTCACGCTCGCGACCGATGAAAGCCGTCGGTGCAACGGATAGGTTGTTTCGCTCGGCGTCGCGGAACTGGAATTGCTCGGCCGGCGCTTCGGTACGGTCCGCGGCGCCGCGAGCGGATTGCGATTTCCAAGCGCGCGGCGTGAAACTCGACATCGTTACACCTGTAACGCTTCCGCTGCAGCCTGATCTTCGGACCACGCCGTCCCTTCGGCTGCGAGCGTCGTAATCTCGTCTTCGCTGAGCGTCTCACGCAGGGCGGTCATGATCTTGTCGTAGCCCCACTGCTCCGTGGGTTCGCGTTGCAGCCCCAGCGCGGTGTTTTGCGCGTCCACGTAACCCAACAAGCGCGCAGCGCGTCGCGCATCGCCGTCAAGCGCCGCCAGCACGGCGAGATGCT
>DASQJC010000008.1:0-3270 GCA_035631255.1 Candidatus Eremiobacteraceae bacterium
CTGGGTCACGGAGCGCTACTGGCCGGACTTCGGGCGCGACGATCTCGTCGCGGCTGTCTCTGCATATCAGCGGCGTGCGCGCCGTTTCGGCGGATCGTGATCGGCGACGCGGCTGCGACGTCGGAGAACGTCGGCGGCAAGGTGAAAGAAGCGCTCAACGCGCGACGGCTCGTCAACGGTACGCTCGTCGCCGCCATCGGCCTCGCTTCGGTCGCCTGGCCGCCGGCCTTCACGGCGCTCCTCATCCTCATCGGCATCATCGGCACCTTCGAGTTGAAGAACATCGCGCGACGGACGGGCAACGAGCTGTCCGCGTCAGTCGCGATCGCGGCGTGCGTCGCATACGCGGTCCTCGCGTACTTCCACTTGCTCGAGCGCAACGAGTGGGTCCTAGGAGGCGCGATCATCGTCGCCTCGCTCGTCTCCGCCTTCGCGCACGGCAGCGATCGCTTCGCCGGCCGCGTCGGGATGACGCTCTTCGCCTCGATGTACCTCGGCAAGCTGCTCTCGTTCTTCGTACTGCTGCGGCAATCGCCGCACGGAGCCGCGCTCACCGTCTGGGTGATCGTCCTCGTCGCGCTGACCGACATCTTCGGCATGATCGGCGGCCTGCGTTTCGGCAAGACGAAGATGGCGCCGCGCCTCTCGCCGCACAAGACCTGGGAAGGGGCACTCGTCGCATTCGCGGTCGCCACGCTCGCCGGCGTCGGACTATCGTTCGTACCGCAGATCGGCGAGCCGTGGTGGCTCGGCCTCATCCTCGGTTCGTCGTGCGCCGTCGCCGCCGAGATCGGCGATCTCTTCGAGAGCGCGCTCAAGCGCAACGCGCAGATCAAAGATTCCGGCCAGCTCATCGCCGGACACGGCGGCGTGCTCGACCGTTTCGACTCCTATCTCGTCGCGGGCGTCGTCGCATATACGGTGCTCGCGCTCGCGGGGCGCGTTTAGCAGCTCGTCATGCGTCGCATCGCTATCCTCGGCTCGACGGGCTCGATAGGCCGGCAAGCGCTCGATGTCATCGCTACGCACGCCGACAAGTTCACCGTATGCGGGCTCGCCGCCGGTTCGAACATCGAATTGCTCGCGGGTCAGGTCCGGACATTCGAGCCCGAGGTCGTATCGTGCGCGACCCAGGCGCTCGCGTCGGAGCTCGAATCGCGAGTCGATCAGCCGGCCGGGGACAGCCCGTCGATCCGCTTCGAACACGGCGAGCGCGGCCTCATGGCGGTCGCGGCCGAGTCGGATGCGGACATCGTGCTCGCCGCGACGGACGGCCTCGTCGCTTGCCGCGCCGTCTTCGCCGCGACGGAGCGCGGCATCGACATCGCGCTCGCCAACAAAGAGATAGCCGTCGCCGCGGGCGAGCCGCTCTTCGCGGCGGCACGGATCTCCGAGTCGCGGATCTTGCCGGTCGACTCGGAGCACAGCGCCGTCTTCCAGTGTCTGCTCGGTGAGAAGATCTCGGACGTGCGCACGGTCGTGCTCACCGCGAGCGGCGGCCCGTTCGTCGATTTCACGCGCGAAGAATTAGGATCGGTGACGCCCGCCCAAGCGCTCGTCCACCCGACGTGGACGATGGGCACGAAGAATACACTCGACTCCTCGACGCTCATGAACAAAGGGCTCGAGGTCATCGAAGCGTGCCGGCTCTTCGACCTTCACCCATCGCAGATCGACATCGTCGTCCACCGCCAGAGCCTAGCGCACGCGCTCGTGATCATGCGCGACGGCAGCGTCAAGGCGCAGATCGCATCTCCCGACATGCGCATGCCGATCGGTCTCGCGCTGGCGTACCCGGAGCGTCTCGATCAAGCGATCGCGCTCGGATCGACGCTGCGCGCTATCGGCCTTGAAGGCGGACGCAGGTCGTGGACGTTCGAGCCCGTCGACCACACGCGCTTTCCGTGCATTCGGCTCGCCTATCGCGCGGTCGAGGCGGGCGGAACGTATCCGGCCGTGCTGTCGGCCGCGAACGAAGAGGCAGGACGGGCTTTCTTGCAAGGGAAGATTCGATTCGTCGAAATCGGCGATTTTGTCGCAGCAGCGCTCGACGAACACGACGCTGGGCCGGCTCGATTGCCGGAGATAGAAGAAGCCGATCGCTGGGCGCGGTCTTTCACCCGGGACGTAGTCGCTGGAACGCGCCGCGCTTAGCGCGGCGACGCGGGTTAAACGCGAGACGCCGCCGCCCGTACCGCGCCGAAAGTAACCGCAGGCGGCACGCGCAAGTAGTGGGCGCGGCGGCTCGCCGCGAAAGGAACAGTGTTGATCCTAGCAGCCTTGACATCGAGCAGCATCGTTTCCGCCCTCGCCGCGACCTGGAGCGGGATCGAGAAGATCGCGCTGTACCTGCTCATCCTCGGCGTTCTCATCCTATTCCACGAACTCGGCCACATGGTGGTGGCAAAGCGCGCCGGCGTCACCGTCAGCGAGTTCGCGATGGGGTTCGGACCTCGGCTGTTCGCGATCGAACGCGGCGGCACGCTGTACACGATCAATCTTTTGCCGCTCGGCGGTTTTTGCCGAATGGTCGGAGAGGACAGCGCCGACGACGGCAGTCCTGACCCGGGCAACTTCCAGCACAAGCCGCTGTACGCGCGCTTCCTGATCATCCTCGCCGGGCCGTTCTTCAATTTCATCCTCGCGGCGATGCTCTTCACGATCCTCGGCGTCGCGATCGGACAACCCGTGCCGACGAACGTCGTCGCGCAAGTGCGTCCTGATACGCCGGCGGCGGCGGCGCATCTCCAGCCGGGCGACGAGATCAGGACCATCGACGGGCACGCGTTCCGTTCGGGCAGCGAGATCATGGACTACATCCACTCCCGTCCGAACAAGCTCATGGATGTCGTGATCGCCAGAGGCTCGGCCGTCGAACAGCTGAAGATCAAGACGATGTACGGCGACACAGGCGGCGGCGTGAAACAAGGCATGCTCGGCTACGTGCCGACGACGACGCCGGCGCGCATGTCGTTCGGCCAAGGCGTCATCTGGGGCGTCAGCATGGTGCCGCTGACGATCGCGACGCAGTGGTACGGCATCGTCCAGATGATCGCGACGCACGACACGTCGGGCCTGCACGGTCCCGTCGGCATCGCGCGCGTCGTCTCGGAAGTCGCGGCGTACGGCATCGGATCGCTCGTCGAGCTCGCGGCGATGCTCTCGGTGATCCTCGGCATGTTCAACTTACTGCCGATCCCGGCGCTCGACGGCGGCCGCCTCGCGTTCATGGTCGTCGAGCTCGTCCGCGGACGGCGCGTCGATCCGGAG
>DASQJC010000009.1:0-8353 GCA_035631255.1 Candidatus Eremiobacteraceae bacterium
CAAGCGCGGAGCTGACGGGTACCGGCCAGCAGATCCTGTTCTATCCGAACTTCGTCGACGTCAAGCATACGGTCGGACACGCGCAGCTCGCGCTGCCGGTCACCGCGGCGCTGACGGCGAACCTCGACTACTACGAGCAGCGCTACACCGGTGAGGCGCTCAACACACTGACGCAGAGCATCAGCCAGCGCAAGCTCCAGCTGACCGGCGGCGTGCTGTACAACATCCCGAACACGAACGCGTCGGTGAACCTGTTCTTCAACCGATACGAGTACCACGACGACGACGCGCCGACGTGGAACTGGGTGCAGAACAAGCAGAACCTGTACTTCTCCGTCAAGTTCTAATAAGAGCAAGGAGCGGTCGAGATTTATCTCGACCGCCGCGGCCTCGATATAGATTGGAGCGGTCGACCTTTATGGTCGACCGCCGCGGTTTTTCCAGAGCAGTTAAGAAGAGGATGGAGCGGTCGACCTTTATGGTCGACCGCCGCGGCCTAGGGGTTTTAGGGGTCGCGCGCGCCTTCGCCGCTAACTTTGGACCGTGCTCCGCTGGCTCTTGATCGTCATTGTCGCTGTCGTAGCGGTCGTCCTATTGTGGCGTCCGGCGGCGGCATGGTGGTGCCTCGATGTCGGAAACCTCGCGTACGTGCGCGGCGATCGGGTCACTGCCGCCTCCGACTTCGTCCAAGGCCTTCGCCTCGAACCGAACTGGCGAGCTCTGCTCGAAGATCATGGTCGAGCGGTGCTCGACGCGGAGCCGGCCGTCGCCCTCTCGGACTTCAAAGCGGCCGATTGCGGTGAGCCCTGCACCGCAGAAGCGGGCGACGCTGAGAGTCGCCTCGGTCATTTCGACGACGCCGTCAATGATTATCTCGCCGCGCATGCGGTCGAACGCGTCGGCGCCGCGGTGAATGGGCTCGCTGGAAACGGGCGTTTCGACGACGCGATCGCGCTCGAGCGTGCACTCGCAAGCCGTCTCGGCACGGGAATGCTCGCGCAAGCCGACGTCGCAAGCGCGGACTTCATCCTCGGCGGGCTCGATGATCGCGCTGCAAAGGCGACGCGAGATGCTTCGAAAGCGTCTGCGTATCATGCTGACGCGATCCGCTCGTTCAAGCGCGCATCGCAGCTCGCGCCGTTCAACGAAGGCTACCTGCTCTCGCTTGGGTTCGCCGAGTCTGCTTGGGGCGACAAGAAAGCAGCCGGCGAGGCCTTCGAAAAGGTGCTCGATCTTCATCCGCACCAGAGTGACGCCGAACGCGGCCTCGCACAGCTCGGCATGCGCGACGACTCGAATTGAGCCGGCTGCGTGTCGCACTCGAAACGCAATTCGCAGTCGGAACGCCCACCGGCCTAGGCGTTTACGCTGCCGGCCTTGCAAGAGCGCTTCGTGCGCGCGATGACGTCGAAGTCGTCGAGCTGCGAGACGACAGCTTCGATCTCTGGCGATTCGATCGACGCGTCTATTGGGACCAGATCCGTGCGCCGTCGCTCGCGGCGCGAGCGAAAGCGGATATCGTCCACTTCACGGGCGGCACCTTACCCGTTCGTCTCACGCATCCCACAGTTCTGACACTCCATGATCTCGTTTGGGTGCGTGGCGTCAATCGCGGCCGCTTCTACGTCCGCTGGTATTTCGGCGATTTCCAACGGCGTCTTGCGCGCCGCGCCGACGCGATCGTCGTCGACACGGAAACCGCACGCGCGGATGTCGCTGACGGTCTCGACGTCGATCCGAACAAGATCCACGTCGTCGGAGTCGGAGTCGACGACGCATTTTTTCAGATCGACCGCCGCGTGGAAGACCCGCCGTTCGTGTTATGCGTCGGTACCGTCGAGCGACGCAAAGACCTCGTCACCGCGGTCGAAGCGGTCGCGCGCGTTCCGGGTGTGCGGCTCGTTTCGGTCGGTCCACTCACCCCGTATGCTGACGAAGTTCGAGCGACAGCCGCGCGACTTGGCGTCTCCGATCGGGTGACGATGCGCGGTTATGTCGACGACGCGACATTGCGCGATCTCTATTCGCGTGCCGCCGCACTCGTCTTCCCGTCGCGCTACGAAGGTTTCGGCCTTCCGCCTCTCCAGGCGTTGGCGTGCGGCTTGCCTGTCATCGCAGCTCGCATCCCAGTGACCACCGAAGTCCTCGGCGACTGCGCCGTCTACGTCGAGCCAGGCGACATGGGCGGGTTTGCGATCGCAATCACATCGGCGTTGGAGACAAGTCGACCGCGGCAAAGTGGGCGCCAGAGAGCCGTTGCTTTTTCCTGGTCCGAGGTCGCAAGGCGAATGTTGGAAGTGTACAACCAGCCCTGAGCGAGGCAACAAATGGCCGGGCATGATTCGTCACGCCCGGCGGATCGATTGGATGCTTTGAGGTATATATCGCTATGTAATGTCGGGGCCGTCAGGTATCACGTCAATTGCATGGGGGAGGAGGGGCACAATTTTGCCCCAGTCAAAGTCGTACTTATCCATCGTTGCCGGGCTCACGATCCAGCGCTTTGAGTTCTGATCGATCAGATAAACTCGTGGACCGTCCACAGCCTGCGCCAGAAACGCACCATTCGGCAACTGTGCGCCAGTAGGGATCTCGTCGATATCGATTGACGTGACGATCGAATCCCAGTCTCTAAACAAGTTGTTGTAAGTGGCCGGATTCGGAATCCACCGCTTGTAGCCCCGATCTACTAAGTAGACTTTTGGACCGACTGGACTCTTGATACGCGCTCCATCATATTCTGGTTTCGGACTTTGTGACTCTTTGATCACGATTCCGAGCTGTTGCTCGAGCGTCTCGATCGGCGCGAATGTGAACGCCATAAAGTGTCTCCTTATAAATCAACAAAGAGGCGCCTTAGAAGAAGGGCGGCCGCGACTTCGCAAAATCGTGGCGGTTCTTCGCGGGTCCGAAGCGCCACGCGGTGCCCGCGGGGAACGGACATCGGGACGCGCCGACTCGAACAGTCGTCGAGGGGTGCGCGTGCAGGTATGTTAGCGCGCAACCTAGGGACACGTCAGTGGTGGAATCACCCTATTTTGGCGATCTGAGTTCGCTAGGGGTCTAGTTCGGGGCGTTCGAGCTGAAGAGCACGTTGACGGGATATGACGAGCCGCCTTCGGGCATCGTCACGATTTCGACTCGGCGGAAACCGTGCGCCGGCACCGTGAACGTGCGGACTGAAGCATAACGGCCCGGATCCGTCCCCTTCATCTCGACGAGTTCACCGTCGATGAGGAACGTCGCGGTTGCGCGACCGCCGCGCGGCTGGATCCACATGCCGACGTTCGCGTCAGTGCTGCCGGTGTTCAACAAAGTCACCGTCGCCGATTGCTTCACGCCGTAGTCGCCGCCGAGCACTTCGCCCTGCACGAGGTTCGGCAGAGGCAGCTTGCCGATGTGGAGCACGGTCGGGTCGTCGCCGATGGTGTACGCCTCGTCGTACGAGAAATCTGGAACCTCGTAGACGCCGCGCGAATGCTGGACGGCGCTCGACAAAAGGGTGTCCGAGATCGGTTCGACCGGCGAGTCGCTCGCGTCTTGGACGACGACCGCGATGCGCACGCCGTCGCCGTCGACGACGCGCACTTCCATCAATCCGCTGACGAGCGAGACCTGCGGCAACAATTGTTCGACGACGTTGAGCGTCGCATGCGGCGGCACTTCGAAGATCTGGCCTTCGTCGTTCGCTTCTTGCTGTAAGAATCGCATCGTCGACGCGTGACCGACCGCGAGCACGTTCGGATCAGGTCCGGCGATGCCGGCCGTCAACTGGATCAAGCTCGACACGAGCCCGTTGTTCTGCACCTTCACCGTGACGCGGCGCAGCGGAGCGCCGCGATCGGCATAGTGATAGTACAAGAGCCGCGCGGGTTCGTCGTAGTTGACGTCGGCGTAGAAGAGCGTGCCGTCTTCCGTGATCGTCTCGGGGAAATCGGAGACGAGCAAGAACTTCGGATCGACGTGCGGCTGCGCGAGATTGACGACCGATACCGCAACGGTCTGGTTGTACGGATACAGTCCGGGGCCGGTGATCGCTACGGGAACGTGGACGACCGTCGTGTCGTCGGCCTCCAGCGTGTGCGCGTCGGCGACACCACTCGCCGGTGCAGACACGGTCGCGCCCTGCACAGGGTACGCGACGCGGAGCGCTGCCTGCGCGGCCATGCCGGCGACGAAATCGGACGAAGCCGGATTGCCCGTGATCGTCACGGTCGTCGATGAACCGGCCTTACCCGCATACGGCTGTACCGTCACCGAAACAGAAGCGGTTTGGCCGTACTGATCGGAGGCGGTGATCGTCGCGGTGCCCGGATGCAACCCCGTCACGTCGAGCGTTCGATCGATGCCGTTGAAGATCGCCGAGACGATGTTCGAGTCGGACACGCTCAACGTCAATATCCCGCTTGGCGGCGAGACGATGCTGATGCGCACGATGTGCCCGAGCGGCACGATTGCCGAGGCGACGCCCAACGTCACCGGCGCCGGCGTCTGCGTCGCTAGCGGCACCGGTCCATATGTCGGCACCGGCGAGCTGACGAACGGCACGGGCAAACCGCCGCTCGACAAAGGCGATGGAGACGCCGACAAGAGCGACGTATCAGGCGACGGCGAAACCGGCGGTGGTGAATCGACCGCCGTCAGAGTTGTAGAAGACGGAGATGGTGACGGCGTCGCATCGGGTTGCGAGGCTGCGCCGATAGCGAAAGCGACGAGCGCCGCGAGCAGCGCCATCGCGCACCGCCGTTGCGTCGCCCGTGAACCGTCCACGCTAGGCTATCTGCTGTTCCTCACGGCTCACGGCCGCCGCGAGCAGCGTCTTATATCCGTGGCTCGGGAAGAGCACGGTGACGAGATCGCGTTCGAACCGCTCGACCGTGCCTTGGCCGAACTTGCGGTGATAGACCGTGTCGCCGATGCGGAACTCGCCCTCGGCTTCTTCGGATGCTTCATCTGCCGCCGCGGCGACTTTCTGCAACGCCGTGAGTCCGCTTCGGCAGTTGTCGCACGCGCCGCAGTTCGGCAGGTCGTAGTCTTCGCCGAAGTAGTTGAGGATGAACTTGCGCCGGCAGCTGCGCGTCTCGCAGTACTGGAGCATCATCGCGAGCTTGCTCTGATCATACGAGCGTTTCGTCTCGTAACTCGCGAGATTCAACTGCAGCTCGCTCTGCGTCTTCAGCCGCGGCGCGAGCCCGTACGTCGCCTTCGTGACGTTCTGGATGAAGCCGCCCTTCTTGAGCAGCGCGAGGATGACTTTAAGTTTCGTCAGAGGCAAGAGCGAGATCTTGCGCAAGTCCGACAGCGAAACGCCGTTCTGCTGCTGTTCGAAATACTGCAGCGTGCCGAAGACTTTCTGCACTTCTTCGACGTCCGGATACTTGCCGGTCAAGAAGTAGTTCTGGACGCGTGTGTCGCTCTGGCGATAGAGCAGTAGGCAAAGCGATTCGTCGCCGTCGCGCCCGGCGCGTCCGGCTTCCTGGGTGTACGCCTCGACGCTGCCCGGCAGATCGTAATGGATGACAAAGCGGATGTTCGCTTTGTCGATGCCGAGTCCGAACGCGTTGGTAGCGACGACGATCTTGACCTCTTCATTCATGAAGCGGTCGTGGACGCGATCGCGATCGGCCTTTTGCAGTTTCGAGTGATAGACTTCCGCTTCGACGCCGCAGTGCGTGCCGAGATACTCAGAAACCGTATACGTGTTCTTGATCGTCGCGGTGTAGATGATGCCGAGCTGGCCTGAAAGCTGGCCTTCGACCTTCTTTTTCAGGACGCGCAGCTTCTCGTCGTCGTTCGACGCGCGGATGACCTCGTAGACGAGGTTCGGACGATCGAATCCGCGGACGATCGGCTTCGTGTGCGGGATCCCGAGCTGCGTGACGATGTCCTCGCGCACGGCGGGCGTCGCGGTCGCGGTCAGAGCGAGCACGGTCGGATGGCCCAGCGCCGAGATGACGCGGCCGAGATTGAGATATGCGGGGCGGAAGTCGTGCCCCCACTGCGAGATGCAGTGCGCTTCGTCGACGACGAACAGCGGAACGTGCAAACGCTTGAGGATATCGACGAAACTCTCGTCTTCGAGCCGCTCGGGCGTCACGTAGATGAGCTTCAAGTGACCGCGCGCGACTGCCTCGAGATGCTCGGTCTCCTGTTCGTCTGACAGCGTGCTGTTGAGCGCGACGGTGCTCGAGATGCCCGCTGCCGCAAGCATGTCGAGCTGATCTTTCATGAGCGCGATGAGCGGCGAGACGACGACCGTCGTGCCCGGCAAAAGCAGCGCGGGCAATTGATAGCAAAGCGACTTGCCTGCGCCTGTCGCAAGGATCGCAAGCGTGTCTTTACCGTCCATGACACGCTTGATGACATCTTCCTGGCCCGGATAGAAATTTTCGTACCCGAAGTGGCGGACCAGCGCTTCGTTCAGGTCGATGTCGACTGACATGACTGTCGCTTGAGTGTCCTCGTGCGGAAGATGACGAGACCCGGTTCCTTTATACTTAGAACCGTGGCCTTGGTGGCGGTCGAAACCGCCTGAGCAATGCATTCCCTTCTCTTATTACGTTGAAACCTACTTTTTCGTTCACCGTGCTCCTGCACACGTTCTGCGGGAATGGTCAAAACCGCGCGAGAAACGGCGAGCGTGCCAGAATCGGTGTCCCAAGACGGGCTCGCCCTTTACCGCAAGCATAGACCCGCGGGTTTTGACGCGCTCGTAGGCCAGCCCGCAGTCGTCCAAGGTCTTCAAGCTGCCGTTAAGACTGGCCGCGTTTCCCACGCCTACCTTTTCGCGGGCCCGCGCGGCACCGGCAAGACGTCTGCCGCGCGCATCCTCGCCAAATGTCTCGACTGTCTGACCAATGGTCCGCGCCCGGATCCGTGCGGCATCTGCGAGGCGTGCGTTTCGATCGCCGAGGGGACGGCGTTCGACGTCGTCGAGATCGACGCCGCGAGCAATCGCGGCATCAACGAGATCCGCGAGCTGCGCGAGCGCGTGCGCTTCGCCCCGGCTCAGTTCCGGACGAAGGTCTACATCGTCGACGAAGTCCACATGCTCACGAGCGAGGCGTTCAACGCGCTCCTCAAGACGCTCGAAGAGCCGCCGGAATACGTCGTTTTCGTCCTGGCGACGACCGAGGCGCACCGGGTTCCCGCCACCATCCTTTCGCGTTGCCAGCGCTACGAGTTCCGGCGGATGACGCCGGCCGACATCGGCAAACGGCTGACCGAAGTCGCCGCTGTGGAGAAGATCAAGATCTCACCTGAGGCCGTCGAGCGGCTCGCCTATCTCGCCGATGGGGCGTTGCGCGACGCGCTCGTCATGCTCGACCAGGCACGGGGTTTCGCGGCCGGCTCGAAGATCGATGACGGCGTGCTGGACGAGGCGTTCGGCGCTTCACACCGCGAGCTCGTCGAACGAATCGTCGATGCGATCGCCACGAACGACGCCGGCAAAGCGCTGAAGGCGGTCGCCGATGCAGTTGCTGACGGCGCCGATCCGGCGTGGCTGACAAAAGAATGCCTGCGTTGGTTCCGGCTCGCGCTGCTCTCCCTTGCAGGTCGTGGTCTCGTCGAAGCGGAGGTCGGTCCGGAAGAAGCAGCCGAGGTGAGCGAGCGCGCCGCGAAAGTCGGACGCGCGAAAGTGCTCACCGCGCTTCGGCATCTGTCCGAGACGGCTGCGTTGCGTTTCTCGCCGCAGCCGCGCATCGATCTCGAGCTGGCGTTGGCGCGGATCATCTTGCCGTCGGACGAGATGTCGCTCCGCGCGTTATCGGATCGGCTTCGCTTGCTCGAAGAGCGCGCCGGAAATGGCGCTCCTCCTGCGACTGCACCGCCGGCCTCCGCCGCACCGGATTCAACTGCGAGCGGCGCCGGGTCGCGTGCCCCGAAGAAAGAGTCGAAACGCGCCGAGCCGGCCGCCGCGTCGATCAGCACCGCCCGGCTCGCCGGTCTGTGGCCGATGGTCCTCACGGCCGCTCGCGGTCGATCGATGCAGGCGTTCGGGCACTTGCAGCACGCCGCGGTGGCCGAAGCGTCGGACGAGCTCGTCACCATCGGCGTCGATGACAAGTACAATCGCGATAGACTCGCCGACGCGGCGATGAGCAAGCTCGTCGCCGAAGCGATCGCTGAAGCGAGCGGTGCGCATCCTCAAGTGCGGTTCGTCGTATCGCCGACACCGGTCGCCGCAAAGCAGGCGACGGCGCCTGGCGGCCTTGCGCTCGCGGCCGACGTCCTCGGCGACGACCTGTTCTGAACCGCTTCCGTTTTTAATCCCCGACGAAAGGCCGACGATGAACCCCAACCAGATGTTGCAGCAAGCGCGAAAGCTGCAAGCGCAGCTCGCGAAGATCCA
>DASQJC010000010.1:0-5422 GCA_035631255.1 Candidatus Eremiobacteraceae bacterium
TACGAAACGGCGATCTACGACCCGGTCGCATCCGGTTTCAAGCGGCCGCTCTCACCGACGCTCGACTCAGCACTGCAAGACGCCGACGCGCTCGTGCTCGTCGTCGATCACGACGTGTTCCGGCCGATCGATCCGGCCAAAGTTGGCAAATCCATGCGCGGTCGGATCGTCATTGATGCGCGCAATCTCTTCGATCCGGTCAAGTGGGAGCGAGCCGGCTTCGAGCTTCACACGCTCGGGCGCCCGAATGCGGCGCACCCAAAGTCGGTTCACACAGGCGAGCGGCCGAAGCGCGTCACGGCGGGTATGTCGTGACGAGCAAGCGCCCGCGTGGGACTTTGTGCCCAAAGCCCATACTAGAAGGGGTCCAGCGACCCCCGTCAACCGGGGTGTGGCCGTTTCTTTCCTGGGATGCTTCGTCGGGATAGCATGGAATCTATCATGGCAGCCGATTTTCGAGAGCCAGTCCGCGTCGCTATCGTCGACGACCAGCACATCGTGCGGGAGGCTCTCGCACAACTACTTGAAGAAAGCGGGACGGCCAAGGTCGTCGGTTCGTACCGCCACACTGATAGCGCGCTCGACGAGATCGGCAAAAACGGGGCGGCCGCGGCTATCATCGGTTTCGACGCACAGGTCAACGACCCGATCGTCACCGTGGCGAAGCTCGCCCGGCTTCACCCGGAACTTCCGCTTTGCGCGCTCGTCGGCCCAGGGCAGCCGGGGCGCGTGCATGGGGCGATCGCTGCCGGTTGCGGCGGCGCAGTGAGCTCGAGCGCAAGTCTCGACGTCGTCGTGGCGGCGTTACAAGCGCTCGCATCCGGGCAGGCTTATGTAGACCCAAAACTCGGCGGGCAATTGCTAAGCGCCGAATTCGGCGCTCGGCATTATCGACCGCCGGCGAGACCCAGAGAATAAAGGTGTAACGGAAGGCTATGATAGTGCATCATATCACTCGAAGTATGCGCATAACGGTTCTCGTCATATGCGCCGCATTGATCGGTCCGATCGCAGCGCAAGCTGCGACGACGGCGGCGCCGCAATACATCATCCATCCGAACGACTCGCTCAACGTGCAGGTCTTCGGCGATCCGACTCTATCGCAGACCGTCACGGTCCTGCCTTCGGGTGACATCAACTATCCGCTCGTCGGGAGCATCCACGTCGCCGGCCAAACGCCGACGCAGGCATCGGCGACGGTTGCGAAAGCGCTCAAGAAATACGTGCGCGATCCGCATGTCGTCGTGCTCGTCGCTGCGCAAGGCAAGTCAGACGTCCTCGTGCTTGGCGGCGTTCTCCATCCCGGCAAGGTCGAGCTGACGTCGAGCGGCACGTTCACCGACGCCGTCGCCGCCGCCGGCGGATTGACGAGCGGCGCGCAGCTCTACAACGACGCGACCGTCACGGACTACGCGGGCGGTATGCAAAAGGTCTCGCTCGAGAAGATCTACACCGAGGGCGATCTCAGCGGCAACATCGGCGTGCCTGATGGATCGACGATCTTCATCCCGGCGCCTGCGACGATCAATGTCGAGGTGTCCGGCGCCGTCGACCATCCCGGCGAGATTGAGCTCAATCAAGGCGACCGGCTTTCGATGGCGATCGCGAAGGCGGGCGACAGCCCGACGAGCGACGGCGACCTCAACAACATCCACGTGACGCGCCTCGGCGATAACGGACAGTCGCAAAGCTTCAACGTCGATCTGTATCAGGAATTGCAACAAGGCCACGTCGACAAAGATGTCGTCCTCCAAAAAGGCGACGTCGTCTACGTCCCCAAGAACAAACACGGACTCGTGAGCCAAAACGGCAGCGCGGCGAGCAATCCGCTCTACCTGCTGCTCATCGGCGCCCGTCTGCTGTTCCCGAACATCTAACGAATCTCAAGGAGTGCAAGGAAGCAACATGTTCAACAAGCAGTTCGCGCTCGGCGCAACCTTCGCAGGTCTCGCCCTCGCCGCACTCATCGCCGGGTGCGGTGGCGGCGGCTCCACTGCGGTCGGACCGCCCAGTGGCGGCGGGGGCCACCCGAGCCCGACGCCGGCGCCGTCGATCACGCCGGTGCTCACCGGCAACTTGAACGTCGCGATCGGCGGATCGTGGCCTAACCCGACACCGGGTGCGGCTGCGAACGCAGAAGTCGACTTCACGTGCGGCTGCAACGGCCAAGCAGGGACCGGCGTCGCCGATCCTAGCGGCAACTTCAACTTGTTGACGGTCTCGACGCCGGTGCCGGCATCGCCGAATCCGACCTACACGGTCGCGCCGGGTCGAAACTACGTGGTCATCGGAACGACGAACCTCGGCACCGGCGGCAATGCGCAGGCGTACACGATGGTGTTCGCAGGCAACGATACGTCGCGCAATCAGTACCTTATTCCGGGCGTCAACGCGTCCGACACCATCACCGCAGCGGTCGCGCTTTACGTCATGGCGAAGTCGGCCGGAACGCCGCTTGCGTTCGATGACTGGAACTTCGACACGCTTCAGGCTTTCTACACGCACCTGCAAACCGCGCCGACGGCGCAGGAGACGCAGCTCCTCACGGACATCGTCGCTCAGCAGGAAGCAGGCAAGACGATGTATCCGGCCAAGCCGAGATGGCGACCGAATCGTCTGAAGAACGCGACGATCGCAGCAGACCTCTCGGTGATCAACAACTCGACGGACCCAGGTAACGTACCGACACCATGTCCGACTCCGAACGGCGGGCCCGCCGCCTGCACGAGTCCCTTCCCGACGCCGTAACTAAAACGCTTGGGGACCCGGAGCAGCAGATGCTCCGGGTCTCTCGGCGACAAACGCTATCGTACATTCATCTATAGTAAATGAAGTGGGAAACGAGAGGCACTAGCCACCATGTATCAACTCTCCGGTAACGGCAACGGCGCGATCCCGATACCCGTGCCCGAACGCGAGGACGAGTTCCAAAAGCTCTTCGGTGCGCTCAGGCGCCGTTGGAAGCTCTTCCTGTACATCTTCGGCGCGTTCTTCCTCGCCGCGCTCGCTTACGCGATCGTGTGGCCGAAGTCGTATCAGGCGACGGTCAGCCTCATCACGGGCAACTCAGCGACGAACTTCAACGGCATCAACACGGATCTGCCGGTGCTCAACGCGCTCGTCGCGGCAGGCGGCGTACAGTCTGTCGAGACGTACGCGACGATGATCCAGGGCCAGGACGTGGCCACGAAGGTCATCGACAACCTGAAGCTGCGCAAAGAAGATCCGCACATCGACGCATACAAGCTGTTGAAGTACGACATCTTCGTCGCGCCGGTGACGAACACGCAGATCGTCACGCTCGCCGCTACCTGGAAGAACCCGAAGACGGCCGCGGCGATCGCGAACGAATTCGGCAAGGTGCTCATCGAGAAGCAGCGCGACCTTATCGCAGGTCAGTCCCAGACCGCGATGGACTACCTCGCGCAGCAGATCCCGAAAGCGGCAGCCGACAAGAACAAGGCCGACGGAGCGCTCGCCGATTTCCAAGCGACGCACACCATCGGCGACATGACGGCGCAGACCACGGCGCAGGTGGGCCTCTACACCGATAACGCGAGTAAGATCGCGGCGCTGCAGGTCGACGAAGCGCAGGCATCCGCCTCACTCGCGAACGTCCAAGGTCAGATGTCCGCCGGCAGCCAGACGAGCAACGGCGGCGAGAGCATCGCCGAGAATCCGGTCGTCACCCAGCTGAAGCAGCAGCTCGCGCAGGTTACCACCGAACTCGATGCCGCGCGCAAGCAATACACCGACGCGCACCCGACGGTCATCGCGCTCGCACAGCAGAAGACGCTGCTCGAGCAAGAGATCGCCAAGGCGCCGCAGACGTACGTCGCCTCGCGGGCGGTCGTGCCGAGCCCGGTCTTCCAGCAGAACTCGCAACAGGCCGCCTCGCTGCAAGCGCAGATCGCCGGCGACCAGTCGCAGATCAATCAGCTGAACGCGCAGCAAAAAGTGTTCAGCGCGCAAGTGAAGCAGCTGCCGAACACGGCGCGTGAACTCGCCGACCTGCAGCGCAACGCACAGCTCGCCGAAGGCGTCTACGACAGCCTCCGCCAGCACTACAACGACGCGCTCGTCGCGAAGACGATGGCGCTCTCGAACGTGTCCTTCGAACAGCTCGCCGAACCGCAGTGGGTGAAGACGATCCCGAACCTCGTCCTGACGATCCTCCTCGGGTTCGTGCTCGGCATCATCCTCGCGGTCGCGGGCGTGTTCACCGTCGACTTCTTCGACAACAGCCTCAAGGACGAGAACGACGTCCGCCGCGCTCTGCCGTGGCCGGTGCTCGCACAGGTCCCACAGCTCGACGCGTCGAGCCGTCGCGGCCAAGCGCGCCTGCCGATGCTCCGCGCGCTGACGATCGAAGCCTACCTGCAGCTCGTCACGTCGCTGCGCTTCGCATCCGATAAGCCGCTCCGCACCCTCGCGGTGACGAGCCCGACGCAAGGCGACGGCAAATCGACCGTCTCGCTCTCGACCGGCATCGCGATGGCGGAGATGCGCCCGCGCGTCCTCATCATCGATGCGGACATGCGGCATCCGACGCTGCACGAGAAGCTCGGCGTCGACGGCGGCCCCGGACTTGCCGACGTCCTCGTCGGCGAGAGCAAGGTCGACGACGTCATCGTATCGACGCGCTTCGCGGGTCTCGACTTCCTGCCCGCGGGCTCGCAGTCGCCGAACCCGATCAAGCTCATACAATCGCCGGCGTTCGACGAGATGATCGAGCACTTGCAATCGACGTACCAGACGATCATCCTCGACACTCCGGCGCTGCTGCCGATGGTCGACGCGGCCGCGATCGCGCAAAAAGCCGACGGCACGATCATGGTCGTCGCTGCCGGCCGGACGGACACGCGGTCCGCGAACCGCGCGCTCCAGCGGCTAAGCGTCGTCGAAGGCGCATCGGTCATCGGTGTGGTCATCAACCGTGCGACGCCGAACCCGCGCGACAGCGCCTACGTGCTGCAGTCGGGTTCGCAGCTGCCGCTCAGCGGCGAGCTCGAGACAGCGTAAAGCTGCTTGAGGCCGACGGCGTGAGCCGATGCCATCTAACGTGACGACGGGCGGAGCGATCCGCCGCGAACTGAAGTCGGACCGACCCGCACGCGCAAGCGTGCGCGTCGCGTCCGATGCGGTCATCGCGGTGGCCGCTTCGCTCGCCGCTGCCGCGCTGTTCATCGGCGTCGTGCCGATGCAGACGCAGACTCTGATGGCGATCGTCGTAACGGCGTCATTCACGGTGCTCGCGCTCATCTTGCTCGGGGCGTACCGTCGCGACGGCGGGCCTATCCAGGAGCGTGCGTTGCGACTCGCAGCCGCGTGCGTTCTTGCGGCGGCAGTGCTCGGTCTCGCTTCACTGGTCGACGGCGCGAACGTGTTCACGCCGCAAGTAAGCGTCACTGCGGTCAGTCTC
>DASQJC010000011.1:0-2384 GCA_035631255.1 Candidatus Eremiobacteraceae bacterium
TGGCCGCGGCGGTCGAGATAAATCTCGACCGCTCCTAAACTAGCGGAGGCGACGAGTCAGATGAGCGCGCGCGATTTGATTTCGATGTACGTGTTGATAAGTGCGACGGTGAGGTCGGCTGCGGGGACGTCGACGGTTGAGACGCCGCGTGCTGCGAGTATCGCTGCAGACTTCTTTCGCTCGGCGAGCAGGCTGAACGCGACGCTCGCACGATAAGCGTCGTGGGGCGTGGTGGGCTCCGCAGCGATCGCGGACTCGATCGCCGCGTCGTTCATCAGCACGCAGACGACGAGGTGGCGATCGGAAAGGATCGACATGTTCGCGAGGACCGTCGCCGATGCGACCGGGTCGAACATGTCGGTGAAGACGATCACGAGGCTGCGCTTCGGTTGCCGCCTCCGGAGATACGCGAAGGCGCGTTCGTAGTCGGATTCTTCGAACCGCGGCTGCAGGCCGTAGATGCGTTGCGTCAGGCCGTTCGCGTGGTGGCGGCCGGAGCGCGGCGCGATGTGTTCGATGATGTCGCCGGAAAATGCGAGCAATCCGACCTTATCATCGCTGAGCGACGCGAGCGTCGCGACGGAAAGCGCTCCCGTCACCGCATAGTCGAACTTGCGGCGAGGCCCAAGGCGCGGCGTCATCAAGCGGCCGGCGTCGAGGACGAGCACGATGTTCTGGCTGCGCTCCACGTCGTATTGCGCGACCATCAGTTTGCCGCGACGCGCCGTCGCTTTCCAGTCGATCGACCGAAATGCGTCGTCAGGCCCGTACTCTCGAAGGCTGTCGAACTCGCCGCCCGTGCCGCGCAGCCGCATCTTGCGAAATCCCGCTTCGACGAGCCGGTCGCGCCGCGCGAGAGCGCCGTATTGTTCCACCGCGCTCAGGTCGGGGAAGACACGCGCCTCGATTGGCGCCGAGACGATCCAGCGGCGCCGCAGAAGACCGAGCGGCGAACGCGACGCGATGTAGATCGAATCGAGGTGCGCGTCGCCGCGTTCGATCGGCATGGCGGCGAGCATCGCTTCGATGCCTCGGCCTGCGCCAACGATGCCCGAGGCAGGCGTATCGGGAAGCCGGAGGACGTCCGGCTGGTCCTCGAAGATCTCGTAGTATGCGGACGTCCGCCCACGGTTGGCGACATCGTAGCGAAGCGTCGCCGGAACTCCTAGCGCGAGATGGTCGATCTCACGTCGTGCGACTTGCAGCGACGATTGGCGCGGCCCGAGCGCGGCGTCGGCTGCGAGCAGCCCGGCAAGCAAGGCAGCCGCGACGAGAGCGACGAGCGCGAGCATCGGCACGAACGCGCTGAACGCATAGACGACTCCGATCGCCGCCGCGATCCCGGCGAAACGCGGGGTCACCCACGGGAAGGACGCCGTCCAGGCGATGCGCGTCGATCCGGGTCGTGCCACGAAGGTTATGCCTCGGCTTCTTTGGGTACCGGCACCGAGTCGAGTGCGCGCCGGATGATCTCGTCCGCGGTGACGCCTTCGACTTCCGCTTCCGGCCTGACGAGCAGGCGATGCGGCAAGACGAAGCGCGCTGCGTCTTTCACGTCATCGGGCGTCGCGAACGTCGCGTCGTTGATGCCGGCGGCCGCTTGCGCTGCGATGAGGAGCGATATCGCCGCACGCGGGCTCGCGCCAAGCGTGACTTCAGAAGATGACCGCGTAAACGCCGCGATGTCGTAGACGTAACGTTGAAGCGACGGCGAGACGTGGATCGAGCGCACCGCGTCGCGAGCGGCCGCGAGGTCGCCGATATCGACCACCTGCGTGATGCCCTCACGATCGAGACGGCGCGAGTCGAAACCCTCGGCGACGCGGTGGAGAAGATCGAGCTCTTCGGCTTGCTCCGGATAGCCGGTCTTCGCGCGCACCATGAATCGGTCGAGCTGCGCTTCCGGTAATGGATACGTGCCTTCGTATTCGACTGGGTTCTGCGTCGCGCAGACCATGAACGTCGCGGAAAGCGGCATGACGACGCCGTCGATCGTCACCTGTCGCTCTTCCATCGCCTCGAGCATCGCCGACTGCGTCTTCGGCGGCGTCCGGTTGATCTCGTCGGCGAGCAGCAGATCGGTGAAGATCGGTCCACGGCGTGTCGAGAATTCTCCGGTCTTCGGATTGAAGACCGTCGTGCCGACGACGTCCGACGGCATGAGGTCGGGCGTGAACTGGATGCGGCGGAAGTCGACGCCGAGCAGCAGCGCGAGCGTCCGGACGAGCAGCGTCTTCGCCGTTCCGGGAACGCCTTCGATGAGCGCATGACCTTGGCCGAGCAGTGCCAAGAGCAGTGCGAAGATCGTATCGTCTTGGCCGACGATGACTTTACGAAGGCCGTCTTGGAGACGTCGAGCGACGTCCGATGCCGATGCGGGCATG
>DASQJC010000012.1:0-2401 GCA_035631255.1 Candidatus Eremiobacteraceae bacterium
GCAACTCGACCGCCTGTATCTTGCTCAGCGCATCGATCGACGCCGTCAGCCGTCGTTCCGTGATGCCGAGCGCGCGCGACAAAGCGGCCGTGCCACCGGTGACGAACCCGTCCTGCCATCCTGCCGCGTAAAACGCCTTCAACACTGCGCAGTCGTCAGGCTGCAATGCGCCATCGTCGGCGAGACCGTCGATCGCTTCGAACGCGCGGCTCAGCGTGTTCGGCATTATGACAACTAGTCGCCTCATCTCGCGTGCTCACCTCCCTGCACCGGTCATGAGTATACCCGCTTGGCATCGCGCATATGTCGGGCGGTCTGCGGGAACCTGGAGCGTGACTGCGCCGCGCGCATGAAAGATTGAGGAAGAGATGGCGGCAAAACGCAAGGGCGGCAAGCGCAAGTACGGGCCGAAAGCGCAGCAGAAAGTCGAGCGGACGATGCGCGAGATGAAGCAAGGGAAACTGCGCTCGGGCAAGTCCGGCAAGAAGGTCACCAACCGGAAGCAGGCGATCGCGATCGGTCTTTCCGAGGCGCGCGCGGCCGGTGGGAAAGTACCGAAGAAGAAGAAGGCTACCCGGAAACGCGGCTAAGGATTCGGCGAGCTGACCGCGGCGAGCGCTTCGTCGACCGTATCGAGGGTCGGGATGACGCTCGAGATAGCGCTGACGTCGAGCAGACGGCGTGCCGCCGTCGTGCGCCCTGCGACGATGACCATCATCCGGCGCGCGAGGTTGAGCCGCTTCCAAAGCTCGACGAGAATCTCGAGCGTCTGACTATCGAAGTACGCGAGCCTGTCAAGCGTGAGGACGAAGGCCCCGCCGTTGTGCGATGCCGCGTCCGACATCGCCGACCGGAGGTCGGCCGCGTTCACTATATCTACTTCGCCGACGACCTCCATGATGAGCGCGCCTGCCTGCGTGCGCATCGAGAAGCTGGCCTGGTCGGTCATACGACAGTCTCCGTGGCGGTCGTCGCGGCGAGGGAGAGGATGAGTCTGACGGTCGTGCCGTCGGCGTCCGCCGTGACGTCGGCTTGATCGACGATCGAGCGCATGAGCGCAAGGCCGCGTCCGCGCCCTTCGGATCGCGGCGCTCGCCAGCTTCCCTTGTCGCTGATCTCGACGACGAGGTTGTCGTCGATCCGACTGCCGACCACGCGGACCGTGCCCTCGCGCAAACCATACGCGTGCTCGATCACGTTAGAGATAGCCTCGCCCGAGGCGACGAGCAATCCGAATGAGCGCTGCTCATCGAGACCGACACCGGCGGCCAAACGGCGCAGCGATTGTCGCAGCATCCGCGCGCTTGCAGGCACCGCCGGCGCTTCGATGTCGAGCCGCTCGACCGGCCAGCGCGATAACCCGATCGTGAGTATCGCGACGTCGTCTTTCGGTGTGTCGGCGATCATGCGGTGGAGGATCGCGAGCGCAGGATTGGGTGAGGCGCTGCGCGCCTCAGCGGCGACGGCCGCTTCGAGATCGCGCTCACCGCGTTCGATGTCGCGATCGTTCTCGATGAGGCCGTCCGTATAGAGGACGAGGAGTTCGCCCGTCTCGAGCTGGCGCTCGACTTCCGAATACATCGATTGAGCGAACAGTCCGAGCGGGAGACCGGACGTCGTGATGCGTTCGACGTCGCCGGCGGGCGAGCTGATGAATGCGGCCGGGTGTCCGGCCGTGGCATAGACGAGACGGTCGTTCGCAAGATCGAGCGTCGCGGTCACGGCGGTGACCATGCCGGTGCCCTCGAGATACAGGTGACGGTTGACTCGTCGGAGCGCAGCCGACGGCGAGAGTCCATCGAGGGTCGCGTATCGCAAGGCTTGGCGTACGACGCCCATCGATACGGCGGCGCGGAGGCCCTTGCCGGCGACGTCACCGATGGTGATGCCGATCTTTCCGTCGGGGAGCAAGAACGCGTCGTACCAGTCGCCGCCGATCTCGGACTCCGTCGCACCGGGGATATATGTAGCGTTGATGCGTAGGCCCGGAAGTTGCGGCAGCTCGCTCGGAAGAGACGCTCTCTGGAGGGTATCCGCGACGCGCGATTCGCGTGCGAAGTGCACGGCGTTCTGATAGGCGAGGGCCGTCCGAACGGCGAGGACCTCGGCGACGCTCAAATCTTTTGGCGTGTAGCGGCGAGCCGATTCGGCGTCGACGAGCGTCAGCGTTCCGATGACGCGTTCGCGCGCGATGAGCGGCACGATCATCCCAGAACGCATGTCGAGCGCGCGCAAGAGCTCGAGGTGACGGTCATCAGTTGCTGCGCGCACGAGCATCTCATCGGAGATGTCCGGGTAGAGCTCCGACTTCCCCGTTCGCGCGACTGCGTGTGTGCCACGAGTCTCGTCGGTCTGGCGCGGATAGGCGCGTAGTTCGGCGATCGACTCGAGTTTCTTCGGG
>DASQJC010000013.1:0-5904 GCA_035631255.1 Candidatus Eremiobacteraceae bacterium
CGAGCGAAGATCGATGAGGATCGACTCCGTGCCGACGACGGCGGGTTTGCCCATGCCGCGCGCGACGACTGCCGCGTGCGACGTCGCGCCGCCTTGCGATGTCAGGATGCCTTCAGAGGCGATCATGCCGTGGACGTCATCGGGCGTCGTCATCGGACGGACGAGAATCGTCTTCTTGTTCTCGCGCCGCATCTCGACCGCGGTATCCGGATCGAAGACGGCGATGCCGGCCGCCGCGCCGGGTGACGCGTTCAGTCCCTTTGTGAGCGGCGTTCCGCGCGCTTTCTCATCGAGCTGCGCGTGAAGCAGTGCTTGGATCGAAGCGGGGTCGATTCGTGTGAGCGCCTCTTCGCGCTGGATGAGGTGCTCTTTCACCATGTCGGCCGCGATCTGGATCGCCGCCGCCGCGCTGCGCTTGCCGCTGCGGCACTGCAGCACGTACAGCTTGGCGCGCTCGACCGTGAACTCGATGTCTTGCATGTCGTGGTAATGCTTTTCGAGCGTCGCGGCGATGTCGGCGAACTGCTTGTAAAGCTTAGGATTGCGTTTTTCGAGCTCGGCGATCGGGAACGGCGTGCGGCTGCCGGAGACGACGTCCTCGCCTTGCGCGTTGGGCAAGAACTCGCCGTAAAGCTTCTTGTCGCCTGTCGACGGATTGCGCGTGAACGCGACGCCTGTGCCCGAGTCCTCTCCCATGTTGCCGAAGACCATGGCGACGACGTTCACCGCGGTCCCCCACCAATCGGGGATGCGCTCGTGCTTGCGATACTCGTTGGCGCGCTTGCTGTTCCACGAGTTGAAGACCGCTTCGACCGCCATGCGCAGCTGGACGAAGACGTCTTCCGGGAAATCTTTCTTCGTGTGATGCCGCACGAGCGCTTTGAACTCGCTCGTCATGTTGCGGAAGGCGAGTGCCGTGAGATCTGACTCCGAGTCGATGCGCGCTTTGGCGATGTAGCGCTTGACGACCTCATCGAACGGCTCGCGCTTCATCCCGAGCACGACCGTCGCGAACATCTGGACGAAACGGCGATACGCATCCCACGCGAACTTGTCGTTCTTCGTCAGGACGACGAGCGCGTTGCACGTGCGGTTGTTGAGTCCGAGGTTGAGGACCGTGTCCATCATGCCCGGCATGCTGACGCGCGCGCCGGAGCGCACCGACACGAGCAGCGGATCCGTTTCGCCGCCGAATTCCTTGCCCGTCTTGCGCTCGAGCTCGGCGACGCGGCGATGGATTTCTTCTTCAAGACCGGGCGGCAACTGGCGACCGAGCTCCATGTAGCGCCGGCAAACTTCGGTCGTGATCGTGAATCCGGGCGGCACCGGCAATCCGATGCGCGTCATCTCGCCGAGACCGGCGCCTTTTCCGCCGAGGAGGTCGCGCAGCTCTGCGCCGCCCTCTTCGAACGAATACGTCATCTTGACGAGATTGAGCTTCGTCGGCGGTTCGAGCTTCTTCGGCTGCAAGCGCTTCGGCGGCGGCAGCGGCGGCATCGGCTTGCGTTCGATCTCGCCGAGCACGGGGATGGGCTCGACTTTGTAGACCGGCTCTTGTTCTTCTTCCGGTTGCGGCGGCGCTTCGACAGGCGCGGGCGGGGTCAATACTTCGGTCGCGGCTGCACGCGCGTCGGCCTTCTTCGATTTCGCGCCGTCGACGTGTGTCGAAGCCGCGGCGCGCGAACTTGCGGGCGCCTTTGCCGCGCTTGCTTTCACAGCGGGTGCTTTCAGCGGCGCCGGCTTGGCCGCAGATGCCTTCGACGCGGCGAGTTTGACCTTCGCTTTGCCGTTCGTGAGCTTTTTCGAGGCTTTCGAAGCGGCCGCGCTCTTCGACGGCGCGCTTTTCGACGCCGGTTTGGCGGATGCGCGCGCGGGTTTGGCCGGCTTCTTCGATTTCGGCGCTGGTTTGGAAGATCTCAACGCGGATGCCCCCGACCGACCCGCCGGAGGCGGCGCCCGTGCGGGCAACCTGGCGGGTCGCAAAACAAAAACGTGGCTCGGCCCCATGAGGTCGGCGGGCCGGCACGGCATGATAAGCCGTTCCTGTCTTTTGACGCGGGACAGATTGGGACCTTTTCGAGGGCCCGAAAGCGCCGTCGCGAGGGTCTGCAGCAAAATCGCGGGCGGATCGCTAGATATTCTCGGTGTGCGTTGCTTCTCTGACGTCGCCCGCCGTTTTGAAGCAGAAAATCCAAAAACTCGGCGTCAATCGCAGGCGACCCGGCGCAACTACCATAATATTAGTAGGTACCATAAAACTAGTAGCGAGGCCAATCGCCGTGCTAGATGAACTGGACAGGGAAATTCTCGGCATCGTTTCGAGGGATGGGCGGATAAGCTACCGCGACCTCGGCACTCGCGTGAGCCTGAGCGCGAATGCAGCTGCCGAACGACTCCGGCGCCTCGTTAGACTCGGGGTCATCACTGGTTTTCACGCATCGGTCGATCATGCGCGCGTCGGGCGTTCGCTCCTCGCGCTCATCGACGTGCGTCTGCCGCCACAGCTCTCGCGATCCGGCTTTGAGACGTCGGTGAAAGACATCGCCGGCGTGTTGAGCGCGACGCTCATGACGGGCAAGTCGGATTACCAGTTGCGCGTGGCATGTCGAGACACGGATGATCTCGACACGGTCATCGGCGCGCTCCGCGAGAAGACCGGCGTGCAAGACACGTACAGCCGGCTGGTCCTGCGCGAGATCTCCGTCTAAGGTCGAGCCTCTAGATATAGTCCTTCAGCGTGATGACGACCGTCCGCACGGCGGTCGTCTTCTGCTTTTCGAAATGTCGATACGAGAGCGTCACCTTAGTCCCCGCCGGCGACTGCAATAGCTGCGTCAACGCATCGAGCGACCATTGCGACGCGGCCTTTCCATCGATCGCAAGCAATTCGTCGAACCGTTGAAGCCCAGCCTGACCCGCCGGCGAACCTTTCATGATCTCGACGTGGTGTGAGTCGGGCCATCCGAAAAAGATGATCCCTGACCGGTCGAATGGCTCCGATTTGTCCGACCGCGATGTCGGCACCAACCACATCGTCTGCTCTTGATAGCCGAAGGTGATGGTGAACCTATTCAGCAGCGCCATGCCGATATCGCCGTCGATACCTTCAAAGTCCGAGGCGCTTCCGATCGACGGCTCGGAGCTGTTCACGATCACGGCCTCAGGTACGTCGCGTCCGGACACCGCGATGTCGGCGCGTCGGACCGATCCAATCGCCTCTTCGATGCGTCGGCCAAGTTCGAACTCGTTACCGGGGTCGTTCATGTTGGCGAATGCCACATCGGGCTCGTTGTGGTACGTCCATAGTGAAGTCGTGACCAGCGCGACCCGTGATTCCGTGTTGATGACGAACACGCCAGGCTTACTATCGATCAGCGCGTCGATCTGCGGCAGAACGTCGTGGTATGCAAAGTGCACCGCTGTGCTGTCGAGCGGCGGCTTGTAGCTGCCGGATTCGCTCAACTCGAGTTGTTTGGCGCCGAAATCAATCGAAGCGTCAACGCGCCGGAAGAACTCAAACCCCAACGTTCCGTCGACTCCGTCGCCGAGCAGGTCCAGCCAATCTTGAGGGTCGACGACGAATGGCTGATCGCGCAGTTCAGCGGGCCCGACGGTCAGCGTCTTGACTTTCGTGAAGTGGGCAGTCGGCTTTGGCTCTTTGGCCGAAATGGGGGTTCCCGATTCGTCTGTGAGGTGGAGCTGCGCGGCGACCTTTGAGCTGACGTGATCTGTTTGTGCGGTGTCGATGATGAACTTGAACGGACCCTTCCCGTTTATCCGTACGTCGACGTACGCGCGTCCGCCCGTCATCTCGACACGCACGGGTTGAGGCGAAGGAGCGATCCTCACGTCATTGAGATGCGCGGGCTGGAACGCCACCTGGGCGGGGGCACTCGAATCAAGGGAAGCGCTTTTCACGCGCGCGTAGTATATGTGGCTTTTAGGCCTCGACGACTTCGATGTGCGTGAGAAGGCGATCATCGCTCCTCCGACATCGCGGTAGTCACCATAATCCGTCTCAGTCGGAAGAACGTCGGTGAAGCGGCTCCAGGCGACCCGCTTCAGGAGGCGCGTGTTCTTATCGAACGAGAGGTAGAGCCAATCCAGGTCAGGCAGCGCGACCGCGATCGTGTCGGCCGTAGCATCGTCGGCCTCGATCGCTGAGGCCATCGATATTTTGACCGGCGGCATCCGATCGGGAAACCAGTACGCGAACGAGCATAGGTAGGCGGTTTCGAACGCAGAGGCTATCTGCGACCGATCGACCACCGGCCAAGTATCGCCGGTGGAATCCTGAGTCCATACCTGCGAGCCATCAAACCCGTCCGCGTCGATGAGTTTGCCGATCGACTCACGGTGCATCCACTCGCCGCTCTTCGGATCGCACACGAAAGTGGCGGTGCCGTTAAGGCGGCCCCAACTCACGTTTTCGTCAAGTTCGTATGGCCCGAGCGCTTGGATAGCGACGCCGCCGGCGGCCGCTTTGGCCCGGTCGAGAATCGCCGACGCTTGCGGATCGATCGTCGTCGTGGCCAAAGACGCGGCTGCCAGAAATGCGATCATACCGCCGCCGTTCTTAGGTGCTCAGCTT
The DNA here is from genome assembly GCA_035631255.1 of Candidatus Eremiobacteraceae bacterium. Taxonomy (GTDB): domain Bacteria; phylum Vulcanimicrobiota; class Vulcanimicrobiia; order Eremiobacterales; family Eremiobacteraceae; genus JANWLL01. The sequence goes on from DASQJC010000013.1 coordinate 4,592, forward strand.
TTCGCGAAGATAGCTTTCGAGCTTGTCGATCGAAACGCGCACTTGTTCTTTCGTGTCGCGGTCGCGCACCGTGACGTCGTGCTGCTCGAGCGATTCGTAGTCGACGGTGACGCAATACGGCGTACCGATCTCGTCCTGGCGGTAGTAACGCTTTCCGACGTTCCCCGAGTCGTCGAGCGTCGTGCGGAACGACGGCCGCAGCGATTTTTCTATGCGCGTCGCGACTTCGACGATATCCGGCTTGTTGCGTACGAGCGGGAACACGGCGACCTTGAACGGTGCGAGGCGCGGATGGAAGCGCAACACCGTACGTTCGGCTTCCTTTTCGTACGCGTCGATGAGGAAAGCGAGGAGCGCGCGATCGACGCCGAGCGACGGCTCGATGACGGTCGGCAAATACTTCTCTTTCGATTCTTCGTCGAAGAACGCGAGGTCTTTGCCGCTCGCCTCGACGTGCTGTGTCAGATCGTAGACGCCGCGATGCGCGATGCCTTCGAGCTCGCTTGTGCCGAACGGCCAGTCGTATTCGAGATCCGTCGTCGCCTTGCTGTAGTGCGCCAGTTCGTCGCCTTCGTATTCGTGCTTGTGCAACCGTGACGGGAGCATACCGAGGCGCATGAACCAGTCATAGCGCTCGTCGACCCAATAGCGATACCACTTGAGATCTTCGCCATCGGGCTTACCCGGCACGAAGAACTCGAGCTCCATCTGTTCGAACTCGCGCGAGCGGAACGTGAAATTGCCCGGCGTTATCTCGTTGCGGAAGGCCTTGCCGATCTGCGCGACGCCGAACGGCGGCTTCATGCGCGCCGTCTGCGCGATGAGCTTGAAATCGACGAAGATGCCCTGCGCCGTCTCCGGCCGCAGATAGGCGGTCGACGACGCGTCTTCCATCGCGCCGATGAACGTCTTGAACATCATGTTGAAATCGCGCGGCTCGGTGAGCGTCGCATTGCCGCACGCCGGGCAGCGGTCGCTCGTGAGATGATCGGCGCGCCAGCGTTTCTTGCAGGTCTTGCAATCGACCATTTGGTCGTGGAAGTTCTCGAGATGGCCGGACGCGCGCCAAACGTCGGTGTTCATGAGGATCGCGGTCTCGACGCCGACGACGTCGTCGCGCAGCGTCACGTTGTCGCGCCACCATGCTTCACGGACGTTGCGCTTGAGCTCGACGCCGAGCGGTCCGTAATCCCACACGCCGTTGACGCCGCCGTAGATCTCGCTCGACTGGAATATGAAACCGCGGCGCTTCGCAAGCGCCGTGATCTCGTCCATGCTCGGCGTCGGCCGCGTCGTCGACGTCATCATCGCTC
>DASQJC010000014.1:0-5427 GCA_035631255.1 Candidatus Eremiobacteraceae bacterium
TACCATCGATAAATGTACGCTCGAGCGGGCTGAACGGGGGCCTGACGACCGGATGTGGAGGTGGAGCGATCGTCAGGATCGTTTGCAACCCCGCGGAGCTCACCTCGAAGAGCGACGTCGGTCCGGTGGCGTAGAGCACCCCTTCATCTTCGACAAGCGGCGATGATGGGATCGTGGCATCGGCGCAAGCTGCGCTGGTATATGGAGACGAGTTCGAGAAAACGATACCGTACGCGCCGTTACCCGAGAGAGAAAATACGTCACCGCCGCAATAGCCGCCGCGGACCAAAATTCCGTACAGCTGACCGGCCGAATCGATCGCGAGCGGCGCCGCGATATGCGACTCAGGCCCGAAAACGCGGAGCGTTCGGTAGTCGCCGTTTTTCGATAAGGCGAACACGGTGGCACCGTGTCCGTCTCCATGGTCAGAGGGAGCAACGCCGTAGATCGTGCCGTCTGGGGCGATCGTCAGTGCACCATGTTCGGCGCCCGTTACGAATGAGTGGAGAACCTCAAAGCCCGATCCGTCTGGAGCGATTCGGTAGATCACGCCGTGTCCATGTTCGCCGCCCGCATCGGTGGTACCGTAGAGCATTCCATCTCCGCCGACAGTGACGCCCGATGAGGGGTTCGATCCGTCTGGACCCGCGAACGCGTGAAGCATCACGTTTTTGCCGCTCGTGTCGACGGCGTAGACCGTGCCGCATCCACCCACGTCGTAAGACGATTGGAGAGGACAATTCGGGCCACCGTACTCGGTCGCGCCGTAGATCGTACCGGAGCGAACGACGATGTTCCCCGAAGGAGCAGAGCCCGTCGGGTCGGCCGGTGATATAGGAGCGTCGCCGGCCAGCATCACGAGCGCCACGGTGAGCAACAAGTAGTGTCGCATGTCGCGAGCCCGCATTCGAAACGTTCGATAGGTTCTCCCATACGATGTGCAGGTCGCGCCTTCGCGCGCAAGAACGTCCATGGACCCATGAGTGACGTGAAAACCGCGACGTCCGACGGCTTGCGTATCGCCTACATAGATGAAGGAAGCGGTCCGCCGATCGTCTTTCTCCACGGTGTCGGCGCGACGAAACGCATGTGGGCGCCGCAGATCGCGATGCTCTCCGAACGATTCCGCTGCATCGCGCTCGACTACCGTGGCTACGGCGAATCGGAAACGCCGCCCGAGTCATCGCTTACAGCCGACGCTCGCGACGCCAAGGCGATCAGCCGCGCTGCCTACGCGCGCGACGTTATCGCGGTACTTGATGCTGAGAGCATCGACGCGCCGCACATATGCGGCTGTTCGCTCGGCGGTGTCGTCGCGCTCGAGACATACGATGCGAAACCCGCGCGCGTGAAATCGCTCGCACTCGTCGACACGTTCGCATTCTATCCCGGCGGCATTGCGTCGATCGACGAACGTATCGCGAACCTCGGCAAGCTCGGCATCAAAGAATTCGCGGAGACGCGCGCGCCCGGCATACACAGGCCTGATGCGGTGAAGGAACTCGTCGACGGATCGGTCGCCGATATGGGCTCGATCCCATTGTCCGTCTACAAAGCGTCGACGCGAGCGACGTGGACCGGCGACTATCGCCCGCTCTTACCGCGCATCAGTGTGCCGGCGGAAGTGTTTTGGGGTGAGCTCGATACAGCAATCGCTCCGCACGAACTGAGTGAAGAGCTCGCTAACGGCATACCGACGTGCAGCGGCGTCGTCCGCGTACCACACGCGGGCCACGTGTCGAATCTCGACAATCCGGAATTCTTCAACCTGGCGCTGGAGGCGTTCCTCGACTCCGTGGAAGCCGGCTTCATCTAGTCGGAGGCTGCGAAGCCCTCTATGTATATCGGCGGCTCGAAACGAGGGCGCTCGACGATGAGGAATCGATGCAGACCCGCACCGACAAGATACGCATCCCGATCAACCTCGACGGTTTTCCCGTTCTTCGTGAACGTCATGCCCGGGTTAGAGCCACATAGTTGGCCGCCCGCGAACGGCGCGCAATAAGGTTTTACACTGGGGGCAGGCTGTTCTCCACACCACGTGCATGGACGTGCTTTGTTGGACGCGTCGGACAGCGATAAGGTCGTGGTTAATTGCACGCCGGCGCCGGAAGTCGACCAGACGCCGATGTTCGGAGTCATGTGCGATGTGTCACCCGGTCCGACCAAAAATTCCGGGTAGCCGCCGCTCGTACCGATAATCGTCAGCTCGTCGAGGAATACGCCTGCAAAAATCTCGCGAAGTCCGCTCCCAGTGAGCGCGCCTAAACGATCCGCCTCGTAATAAGTCCCGCCCATATCCCAGTAGTACGTGACGTAGAGCTCACCGTCTGACCCTTCCGACGCGCTCGACGCGATGAAGTCTCCTACGTACCGAAGCGTGCGAACCGATCCACCGAATGGGGCTGCGCTCGTCGACGTCGCGGCCATATCGGCCGGCGCAACAGTTGCTACGTCAATCGGAACCAGTTGTATTGCGGTGTCGGCTGCCGGCTCGGACGGCGACGGGATCGGTGAGACGAGTGAAATCGGAAGCGAGGTGCTAGGCGACGGCGCAGGCGACGTGGTAGTCGGCCGGTAACAACTTACCAACACTACTGCGGCTATCATAATGACGACACAAGCCGGCCCGAAGGCGAATGTCAAAATGGAAGGCATGCTGCGACGCATCGTCCTTTCGTGCGTTCGGCTCGCGATCGCGTGCGCCTTCACGTCGGGCGGAGCATCGCAAGCAGCGTCCGTAGCGACAAATCAGATTCACCAGATCACCCTATCGCCAGCGGCCGCACCGATCAAATTCACAACCGAAGATGTCCGGATCGTGCATGCATCTGCGAAGACGTCAGGCACCGGGGAGGTCGCATACCGCCCGGTCGATGCGTCCCTATTGCAAGCCGTCGCTATATCGAAACTCGGCTCGATTTGGATCGCACCTCTCCGGAACGGGGCTCAGACGAGCGGAACTTCGGAGCGCCTCGTGATCTTCGACCCGCACTCGAACACGATGGCGGCACTCAAGATCCCGCGGCTCCTCTCATCAACCGCTGACGATGCGCTCGCGCCCGACGGCAGCGTGTGGAGCACGTATAGCCACCTCGCGGCGATCCGACATGCCAATCTCGATGGTACTGCGGAGGTTTTCGTCGGTACCTCTGATGATGATGAAACGCTCGGACTCGCTGTCGATGCTCTGGGTAATGCGGTTACCTTCGAACCGCTCAGAAAGCGGACCGCCCGGATCGACGGCCTGAGCGGAGAGTGGAATGTTGAGCGCGCGCCTGAGTCGGTGCTACCCGTCGATTCGGCTGTCCTCAACGGCGAAGGCGATGCGGCCTTCTCTACGGACGATGGCACAGAGATCACTCTTAGGTCGCGAGACGGATCTGTCACCAACACATCGGTCGCCGCCCTCGGTCAAGCAAGTTCGCTTGCGATCGACTCGGCAGGCGACGCTTGGTTCTTCGTAGGGCGAGGCGTCGGCGAGATACGTCGGGGCACGAGTGGCGCTACGATCTGGCAATTGCCCGAAGGCGATTACGTGACAGCCTTGGCGCCAGATACGGATGGACGGTTATGGTTACTTGGGCGCGACCTCACCTCTTTCGATCCCCGAACGTCGACCGGCGCAATCGTCGAGCCCGGCGTCAAGAACGCGGGCAATGTTGCCGCCGCCGGTGACGGCGGAGCTTGGGTCGTCTACTACGACGGGCTCGTCCACGTCGACCCAAGTACTTCGACGGCGGTCAAGTATACGATATCGAACATCGTCACGTATATGCCGTCTTCTGTGGAAGCGGATCGCGTCTGCTTTACCGTGGAATTCGACGGTTCGGCCGGTGATGACTGGAACTACGACCAGCCGGCATGTTTGACTCCCTCGACACGCACGGTGACGAGCTACGGCGATCGTTTCTCGCCCGGCGTCAATGGCATCGTAGCCGCCGGCGACGACATGTGGTTGCTCGAAAAGGGCCGGGCGACTTTACTCGACTCTAAGTACTCGATCCCACGATTTTTTTATCCGAACATTCCGACTGGACCGACTGGAGCGATTGCGACTCGTGACGGCTCATTATGGCTCGCGGGTGCTGGGTTGATCGAGCGTTACTCGGCCGGACGATCACAGACGTATCGCGTCACGTATCCGGGAAACGGTCCGTTCGGTCTAGCTGCTGACGGTGATGATGGCGTCGCGTTCGCAATAGGCCACGCAATCGGTGTCGTGAGGATCGATGCCGGAGGCGACGAGCATCTCGTCTATCACGACACGGGGCCGAAAACCAGTCCGGAGGGTATCTACGCCGAACCGGACGGCACCATTTGGTGCACCGACACTACCGGCTGGCTCTTGCGCGTCGCTACCGATGGAGTCGTCAAGCGGTATCGCGTACCAACGTCTCCGAGCGAACCTTACGGGATCGCACGAGGCTCGGACGGCGCGATCTGGTTCACGGAATTCTTTGCGGGGAAAATCGGGCGCCTCGACGTGAAAACCGGCGCGGTTCGCGAGTTCAAGATTCCTTATGCGGATTCGTTCCCAACCGGATTGACTGCCGGAGCAGGCGACTTATGGTTTCTCGATCTCAACAATAATGTCGGACGCGTGTCGACGGCCGGCAAGATCACCGAGTACCCGATTCTGGCGCAGAGTCCGGTCGGTTACTGATCAAAAAGACCGCGGCGGTCGACCATAAAGGTCGACCGCTCCATTCGCCGTTGGAACGTTATCCGAGTTTCGTTCCGCACTCCGAGCAGAATTTCGCACCCGGTGCGTTCTGCGCTTTGCAGCTCGGGCACACGGCGCCGGCCATCGGCTTACCGCATTCCGAGCAGAACTTCGCCCCCGGCGGATTCGGTGCGTGACAGTTCGGGCACGCGATCGTCGCGGTCGGCATCGACGGCGCCGCAGCGGCTTGCGAGTTCGCTTGCTGCATCGCCTGGTTGATCATCCCCGGCAACGCGAAGCCGATGCCCGCGCCGACGCCGAGACCGGCGGTCGTGCCCGCGCCGCCGCTTTGGTTCTGAGCGGCATCCTCGATCGCGCGCGCGCTCTTGTACTGCATGTACTGGCCCATGTTGCCGATGACACCCATGCCGGTGCGCTCATCGATGACCTTCTGCACTTCATCCGGCGGCGTGATCGCGTTGATGAGCAGGTCGACGAGCTCGATCCCGTATTGACCGAAGTCGTCTTTGACGCGCGCCTTCGCGGCCGCGTCCAACGCGTCGTACGATTTCGGGAGGTCGAGGATGCTCTTGAGCGTCTCGCCGAGCAGATTGTTCAGCCGCGAGACGATCGCGTTGCGGAAGAAATCGGTGAGCGCATCGCTCGTGTAGACGTTTTGCGTACCGACGATCTTGTTGACGAACAGCTGCGGATCGGTGACGCGCACGCTGAAGACGCCGTACGCGCGCAGACGCACCATA
>DASQJC010000015.1:0-7370 GCA_035631255.1 Candidatus Eremiobacteraceae bacterium
AAGAAGTCACCGACATCGGTCTTGCCGCCGAGCTGCACGAGATCGGCAAGAGCCGTCTGCCGGCGCGCATGCGCTGGGGCAAGCGGACGAATGCCGCCGAGGAGAACCAGCGGCGCACGTACGCACGTCTCGGGGCGATCATGCTGCGCAGCGCCGACGCGCTCGTCGATCCCACCGTCGCCGACTACGTGGAATACCACTCGGAACATTTCGACGGGACCGGCTACCCGAAAGGCCTCGTCGGAGAAGCGATACCACAGGCGTCGCGCATCATCGCGATCGCGCGCGCCTACGTCTCTTCGCTCACGGGTTACGACGGCGTCGAGAAACTCAAAAAAGAAGAAGCGCTCCGCAAACTCCGGCAGGAGAGCGGAACGCTCTTCGATCCTAGATTAGTCGACTTGCTGACGGAGGTCGTCAGCTAATCGATGTTACTTCGTGGCGATGGGCGTGTCCGAGATCTCGAACACGTGGAGGATCCCGGCCAGGACGCCGCCGGCCATGGTGACGACGTGAAGAAGGACACCACCGAGTGACGCGAAGTGAAGCATGACAACTCCTTATAGTCCGCTCGCGAGCTAGGAGAGCCTTGCCGTCATCCCTGCGTTGAGAGGCAGTCCTCGCACTTCAACCTCTCGCCGCCGATCTGGACTCCATCGTCCCACCAAGACGCGCCGCTCTGCCAAGCGGCGTCGTCTTTTGTGTCGATGAGCCAGGGTGCTCGGCTCGCCGCTATGCGCGTATAGCCCCATATCATAAGGCCAGTCTGCACAATGCGGCCGGGCTAATCAAAAGTGACGCCCGTCACACAACGGCATTATAGCAGAGTGACATATGACAACGCAAGGTAAGGGTATATAAAATTATACGCGTACATGCGTTCGATTTCGCATCGATAGTACGTTCGATTGGTGGCCCTAACCAGAAGCCCAATTAGAAATCGTAGCGGTCGAGCTTTAGCTCGACCGCCGCGGCCCCGCCTGGATATCTAGGCGGTAGCTGTCGCCTTTCTCAGGCGTTCGCTTTTGGTGGCATGACAGGGCGTGAGCCAATGATGGTATTTCGCCATCTTGCCGAGCGTGATGTCGCGATACAGATCGACGAGCGCGCTCGCGATCTTGCCTGAGGCCCCGCGTCCGACGGGCCTACGATCGACCTCAATCACGGGCGAGACGCCGACCGCCGTCCCGGAGAAAAATATCTCGTCCGACTGATAGAGCTCGCTGCGATCGATGCTTCGCTCGACGACATCGAGCCCGAGCTCTTCGCGCAGCAGCTCGATGACCGTCTTGCGAGTGATCCCCTCCAGAATCGCGTCGGTGACCGGCGGCGTATTCACGCGGCCGTCTCGCACGAGGAAGATGTTCTCGGCGCTGCCTTCGGCGACGTGACCGTCCGCGGTCAATAGGATCGCCTCGTCGAAGCCGTTCATGACCGCTTCACTCTTCGCAAGCGCGGAGCTGACGTAGACGCCTGTGAGCTTCGCGCGGGCCGGCGCGCTGTTGTCGTCGATGCGTCTCCAAGATGAAACCGAAGTCCGTAGTCCGGCTCCGCTCTCGAAATACGAACGGTGCGGTATCGCGACGATCGCAAAATCGTCCTTGACGCCATGGAGCCGCACGCCGATCTCTTCGGCTGCTTTGAACGCGATCGGCCGGATATACACGTCCTGGCGATAGTCGTTGAGGCGGACGAGTTTTGTCGTCGCTTCGCACATCGTCGCGACGTCGTCGTTCAGCTCCATGAGGAGGAGCTTGGCCGAGAGATGGAGCCGCTCGTAGTGCTCGGCGAGCCGGAAAAGATAGACCTCGGCGTGGTCGGGGCTCCAGTAACCGCGGATGCCTTCGAAACAGCCGGTGCCGTAGTTGAGGCCGTGCGTGAGCAACCCGACCTTCGCGTCGCCGTACTTGACGAATTCACCGTCGTGGTAGACCTGGATGTCTCCGAGTTCCATGCGCCTCTCTCCGATCAGACGGTTCGAGTTGTAGCGGTCGAGCTTCCGCACGCCCGAGATGGCGGTGCTTTCAGACGCCTGCCTTTCCATACCTTGCCCGCCTTCAGGACGCGCGGAACACATCGCTGCGATGTTTTGGGCCAAGTGTCGACTCGATGAACGCGCGTCCCGCCGAGAACGAGACCATATGGGGATTGCGCCGCCCCAGACTTTGTGATACAAAGTAGGTATGGAAGTCGAGCGTGCGCTGGCAGACCTAGCGGAGGTCAGAGATCGCCTCGCGGAGTGTCAGCAATTCAAAGGATATTCGGGTCCGGCGGCGGCGGCGAGCGGCGTCATCGCGCTCGTCGCAGGGCTCGCGCAATTCGTCTTTGTGCCGCATCCCGCGACCGCAACAGACGAGCGGACGTATCTCTTCGTATGGTTCGCCTGCCTCGCGGCCGCGTTGATCTTGAACTATGGCGCGATCGCTGTCTGGTATTCCCGCACAGGCGCTGTCCAAGAACGCGTTCGCGCGCGAAGCGCCGGCGTCGCGCTGTTGCCTGCAATCGTCCTCGGCGCAGTGCTCAGTCTCGCGTTGATCCTTCACGGCATCATCTGGATGCTGCCGGGCGTCTGGTACGCGTCGTACGCTGTCGGGCTCTACGCATCGCGGGCGCTCGTGCCGAAGGGCGCGTTGCCGCTGGCTGCTGCGTTCGGCATCATCGGCGCGGTCTTGCTGCTGACGCCGAATGCGGCGATGCCGCTTGCGTGGTGGATCATGCCGGTCGGATTCGGTTTCGGTCAGATCTACATCGGCTGGCTGCTCACGCGCGAAGCCGAAGCGGTGGTGGCGCGATGAGCGCGCGACGCGCGATGAAGCGCCAACGCACCGATGCTCGCGAGGCGCCGTTCGCGTACGCTGGCCTCGAGCGGATCTTCCACGAGCGCGGTAGGCTCGCCGTGTGCACGTGCCTCGTTGCGCATCTCGACGGAATGACGTTCACCGAACTCCAGAGCGCCTGCGGCCTCACCGACGGCAATCTCAGTCGCCATCTCGCAGCGCTCGCCGAGATGGGCATCGTCGCGATCTCGAAGGACGCCGGTCAAGGCCGCCCGACGACGACGTGCCGCATCACGAAGAGCGGAAAGACCCGTTTCCTTTCCTATATAGATGAACTCGAGGCGGTCGTCCGCGACGTGCATGCCGGCGCGGAGACCGCCGACAACGATGGCCGCCGACGTGCCGTACGTTTGGCGACGACCTGACGAATGCGCAACGTCGAACGCTTCGCCGAGGTCCCGGCGCCCTCACCGATCCCGAAACACGTAGCCGTCATCATGGATGGCAATCGCCGGTGGGCACGCTCCCGCGGGTTGCCGCTCGCCGAAGGCTACCGGCGTGGCATCGCGAGCCTGCGTGAGTTGACACGGGCGTGCCGCGACCGCGGCGTGCCGTATCTGACCGCGTTCGGTTTTTCCACCGAGAACTGGAAGCGCGACGCCGGTGAAGTCTCGTCGCTCTTCGATCTCTGCTGCATCTTCGCGAAGACCGAAGCGCCGGGATTGCGCAAGGACGGCGTTCGCGTCCAGGTGATCGGCGATGTCGACGCGTTGCCGTCGGCGCCACGATCCGCCTTGGCCTCGCTCGTCGAGTCGACGAAAGCCGGCCGAGCAGTCACGCTCAACCTCGCCGTCAACTATAGCGGGCGCGCGGAGATGGTCGCCGCAGTGCGACAGATCGCGCGGGATGTCCACGCCGGTATCATCGATCCCGAGCGCGTCGACGAAACGGTCATCGAGTCTCGCCTCTATACAGCCGGCATGCCCGATCCCGATCTGCTCATCCGCCCCGGCGGCGAGCACCGAATCTCGAACTTCCTCTTATATCAGCTCGCCTACACCGAGCTGTTCGTGAGTGACGTCAACTGGCCGGATTTCAATCGCGAGCATTTCGACGCCGCGCTCGTCTCCTATCAGCGCCGTCACCGCCGCTTCGGGGCCACGTAACCTTTGATGTAGTAGGCCGAGCGAAGCTCGGCTTGTAGCTAGTTCAGGCCCAGGCGGGCCAGCAGAGAGTTCGGCGCTTCGAAGTTCGGATTGACGTAAGTACCGTTGAAGTAGCCGTGATAGTCGCTGCCGCAGGTGTAAAGTTTGCCGTTGCGCTCGGCGAGTTTCACGAGCGCTTCGCGCTCCGATGTATCGTAGCGGGCGTATAACGCTTCGATTCCGTCGACGTCGGCGAGGAGCGATTCGACAACATCGTCGGACCCGACGCGATCCGGATGCGCGAGGATCGAGATGCCGCCTGCGTCGCGGATCGTCTGCGCAGCGTCACCGGGGGAAGGCAGTCGAGAATACGCCTCGCGCGGCAGCGCTGCGAAGAAATCTTTGAAGCGCGCGTAGCAGCGGCCGACATCTCCATCGTCGACGCCGCGAGCGCAAAGCCGCTCGATGAGCACGGGCAGCCGGACGTGCGGGTTCGACAGCACCTCGTGGACGCGAAGGTCGAAGCCCTCGTCTTCAAGCGCGCATACCCAGGTACGGGTATTGTCCGCCCACACGTCAAGAGCGACCCGGTTTCGTCGATCGAGCGCGTCGGACGATGGGTCGACATCGTAGCCGAGGACGTGGACGACTCGGCCGTTCGCGTACGCCGTCATCTCGATTCCACTGATCGCGGTGATCTTGCGTTCGCTGGCTCGTCTATGCGCCTCTTCATACCCGGCGGTCGTATCGTGATCGGTGAGCGCGAGAAGCGAGACGCCGGCATCCGCAACGATGTCGACGACGCGCTCGGGCGCGAATTCGCCGTCGCTGTGGTGGCTGTGGAGGTGGAAGTCGCAGATCATGCGTGTCAGCGGCGCTTCGCCGCGACGAATTCGAGCACGCCTTCGACAGGCCGGGCGTTGAGGACGTTCTCTTTCGTCAGCCCGGCTTTGCGCGCGGTGCCGACGCCGTAGAACATGTCGTCGAGCATGTCGGTCGAGTGCGCGTCTGTGTCGATCGACAGCGTGCATCCGAGCTCTCGCGCGCGTCGCGAGAGGTTCGCGTCGAGGTCGAGACGCGCGGGGTTCGCGTTGATCTCGAGCGCGGTGCCCGTTTCCGCAGCCGCGCGGAAAACCGCATCGACATCGAACTCGTATGCGGTGCGCTGTTCGAGCAGTGCACCAGTCGGATGGCCGATGACGTTGACGTACGGGTTGCGGATGGCTCGGATGAGCCGCTCGGTCTGTTTCTCCTTCGATCCTGTGAACGCCGAGTGGATCGATCCGACGACGATGTCGAGCTCCGCGAGCACTTCATCGGGAAAGTCCATCGAGCCGTCGGCGCGGATGTCGACCTCGGACGAACATAAGAGTCGCACGCCATACGCATCGCGGACCGATTTGATGAGCGCGATCTGCTCGCGAAGCCGATCGATCGATAGCCCGTTCGCGACGGCGCGGCCGCGCGAGTGATCGGAGATCGATAGATACGATCGTCCGCGCTGCGCTGCAGCGCGCGCCATCTCTTCGATCGTCCGCGATCCATCGCTCCAATCGGTGTGGTCGTGAAGGTCGCCGCGGATGTCGGCTAGCTCGACGAGCGTCGGGACTTTCCCGGCGCGAGCGAGGTCGATCTCATCGAGCCCGAGCCGAAGTTCGGGCGGGATATACGAAAGGCCAAGCGTCGCGTAGACCTCTTCTTCGGTCTGCGCGGTCATGACCGCGTGCGTTTCAAGCGACTCGATCCCGTACTCGCTCACCTTGAGCCCACGCGAGCGAGCGAGCTCGCGGAGCTTGACGTTGTGATCTTTGTTGCCGGTGAAGTGCTGGAGCAGGTTGCCGAAACATTCGTGCTTGACGACGCGACAATCGACGGAGATGCCGGGCTCGGCCCAGATCGTCGCCTTCGTATCGCCGAGCCCAGAGATGCTTTGTGCGACCGGAAGCTTCGTGAAGTACGCGAGGACTTCGGCCGGCGAATCGCTCGTGCAGATGATGTCGATGTCGCCGACGGTCGGTTCCATTCGACGCAAGCTTCCCGCGGCGACGACGTTGCGGGCGTCACTATGAGCGGTGAGCGCCTCGACGATCGATCGCGCAAGTGGCCACGCGTCTCCGAGGCGCATCCGTTTCGTCCGGTCGGCGAGTCGTGCGAGCGACGCTTTGAGATTCTCGATGCTCTTCGGCCCGAGACGCGGGAGCTTCGATATCGAACCGTCATCGACCGCGAGGCGCAGCTCGGCGATACTCGTGATGCCAAGCTCTTTGTAGAGCGCGATCGCGGTTTTTGTGCCGACCGACGGCACGCGGATGAGCTCGAGGATCGTCGGCGGGAATTTCGCGCGCAGCTCCTCGAGATATTTGCACGTCCCCGTGCGGTCGATGTCGTCGATCTTCTGAGCGATCGCTTTGCCGACGCCCGGCAGTTCGAGAAGCTCGCCGGAATCGATGAGCGCGCGCATCGTCGTCTCGCTGTCTTCGACGCTGCGCGCGGCGCGTTGATACGCCTTCGTCTTGAAAAACGGCTCGCCGTCGAACTCCATGAGCGCAGCGATTTCGTTGAGCCGCGATGCGATCTCGTCGTTCGTCATCCTCGCGCGTCGTTCGCCGCCGTAACGCCGAAGGCCTTACGAAGCGTGCGCCGAAGCCTGGCCGCCACATGGCGATTCCGATCCCGGTACGGCGCAGACTCGATCCCTCGACCTTCAACCTGCCAGCCGAGAAGATGCGCGCGGGTTATTACTCCGACACGTATTTCAATCGCGTCCGCGAGATCCTCGAGCGCGACGGCAAACATCCGCGCGTCCTCATGCAGGTCTTCAATAAGAAGGATGCCGTGCTCTGCGGCATCGACGAAGCGATCGCGATTTTGCGTCTTTGCAGCGGCCGGACGGCGAAAGACGGAAGCTGGGAAGACGGGTGGCATCAACTCGATGTTCGCGCCTTGCACGACGGCGATCGCATCGCCCCGTACGAAAACGTGTTGACCATCGAGGGTGACTACGCGCTCTTCTGCTATCTCGAGACCGATTATCTCGGCGTGCTCGCGAGGCGGACGAAGGTCGCAACGAACACGAGCGCCGTCGTCGCAGCGGCGAACGGCAAGAACGTTCTGTTTTTCCCGGCGCGCTTCGATCATCATCTCGTCCAGACCGGAGACGGCTACGCCGCCTACGTCAGCGGCGCGCTCGGCGTCAGCACCGACGCGCAGGCGGAGTGGTGGGGCAGCCGCGGCATCGGAACCGTGCCGCACGGGCTCATCGCGGCGTACGGCGGCGATACCGTGCTCGCGGTGCAAAAATTCGCAGAGCATGTCGATCCGTCGATCAACGTCATCGCGCTCGTCGACTTCGACAACGATTGCGTCGCGACGTCGCTAGCCGTGGCAAAGCATCTCGGGCGCAGGCTGTGGGGCGTGCGGCTCGACACATCCGAAACGCTCGTCGATA
>DASQJC010000016.1:0-14666 GCA_035631255.1 Candidatus Eremiobacteraceae bacterium
TCGAGACCTGGCGCTGGAGTTGTACGACCTGATCGTGCTGGTACGAGACCTCACGCTTCAGATCGCCGACGAGCGCCGCCTCGTTGTCGTATGCCTTCTTCTCGGAAGTGTATGCCGCTTGCGCATCATCGCGCTGCGCGGCGAGCGAGGCCTCGTTGGCCGCGTCTTGCGCGTAGTGCGCGTGCACCTGCTTGTTATGGTTGATGATGATCAACGCCGCAGCCGCGCCGCCGAGAATGATGTTGCGCGTGCTAGCCGCACCGTCAGCCGACACAGGCCCCTGCGGGGCGAGCGTCAGCAGCATCGCTGCAATAACCGAGACACCGAGTATTCGGGATAGCTTCATTTGAGTAGGCACCTCCGCACCTGAGCAACGTATTCGGTATACCCAATTGTCGCTAGCGCTCCCTCGCCTTGTCCCACACTTCGAGCTGCGTCACTACGACGAGCGTGGAATTGCGACCAGGGTAAGCGAGTCTAACACTTGTATTTAGGTGGGCCTAACTCGCTTTTGTAGGTTTGCCACGATGACAACCTCTGCCTTGAAATCGGCGCCCACCGTCGCTCCCGATGAGCACGAAGTCAGCCCGAACGTCGAGATGTATCTCAAGTCGATCGTTCGCCTCTTCGATGGCACCGAACCGGTTCCGACATCGGCGATCGCGCACGAACTCGCGGTGTCGCCCGCGTCAGCGTCATCGATGCTCAAGCGTCTCGACTCTGAAGGTTACGTCCGGCACGAAGGCCGTCACGGGGTGATCCCGACTCAGACCGGCGCGCGCATCGGTGCACTGACGCTCCGTCGTCAACGACTTGCCGAACGACTGCTCGTCGATTGTCTCGGCGTCTCGTGGGAAGCTGCGAGCGCAGAAGCGTGTCGACTCGAGCATGCGATCTCGCCCCTCGTCGAACGGCATCTCGCCGCGTTCATGGGGAACCCGACGACGTGCCCGCACGGCCATCCGATCCCGCGCGAAGACGGCTCGCTTTGGCAACACGACGATACGATCGACCTTGCCGACGTCGCACTCGGCGTTCCCGCGGTCGTGCTCGAAGTGAAGAACGAGATCCCCGAGCTGCTCCGCTTTCTCGACGAGATCGGCGTGAAGCCCGGCGTTAGCGTTTCGGTCGTCTCGCGCGAACGCGCGGTCGGTCTTCAGACGATCGAGGTCAGCAGTAAGAAACATGCTGTGAGCGTGCAGCTCGCGGCTGCCGTCGTCGTGAGAAATCCGCAAGCGTGACCATCTCGAGATTGAGCCGCGGCCTTCTGATCGCTCTTGCGACGTGTGTCGTCGCGGTGAGCGGTCTCATGTCGCCCGCGCGTGCACAAGACGATCTGGCACCGACCGATGCGCAGATAGCGCAGGCAGAATCGGAGGCGCAGCGCGACTTCGATCTGCTGCCGTCGCTGCCGCCTATCGCCGCCGGACATCTCAAGACGATCCGGCTCATCGCAGAAGTGAAACCATGGACGGTCGCGCCGGGGATCAACGTCGACGCATGGACGTACAACGGCACCGTGCCCGGCCCGACGATCCACGTGCGACAAGGCGATCGGATCCGCGTCATCTTCACGAATCATCTGCCAGAGCCGACGACGATCCACTGGCACGGCCTCGACGTCCCCGCCGACATGGACGGCGTGCCCGGCATGAGCCAGCCGCCGGTGCAGCCGGGTCAGACGTTCGTCTACGAATTCACGGCGAGCGATCCCGGCACGTACATCTATCACACGCACTACGACGATCTCTTCCAGCTCGACAGCGGCTTGTACGGCGCCTTCGTCGTCGATCCGGCGAAGCCGGCGAAGGACCACTACGATCGCGACTACCTCATGCTCGTGTCGTCGTGGCGCATCCACAGCACGGCCGAGAACTACTTCAGCATCGATGGCAAAAGCTATCCGCTGACGAAACCATTCATGGTGCGCTCGGGCGATCGCGTTCGCTTACGTACGATCGATATCAGCGGCACCGAGTTCCATACGATGCATCTCCACGGCCATCGCTTCCAAGTCGTCGCGATTGACGGGCAAGATGTCGCGCCGGCACAGCGCCAGACAATGGTGACGGTCAACATCGGGCCGGGCGAGACGCGCGACCTCGCGTTCACCGCGAACGCGCAACCGGGCACGTGGATGGTCCACTGTCACGTCGCCGATCACATGATGAACGGCGGCATCGGGCCGGGCGGTCTCATCACGTCGATCCAGTACGTGGGCGCGCCATCGAAGATGACGGCGATGGCCGACGCCGACAAGATGCGGCCGATGCCGATGGGCGGTGGAGAAGACGGCGGTGGCGGTGGCGGTGGGCCTCCACTCGATCCGATAACGACGATCATTCTTGGCGCGATCGCCGGCCTGACGATCTTCTTCGGACTTCCATTCGCTGCGATGAAGACAGTGCCGGCGAAGGGTATCGCGTTTCTGAACGCGGTCGCGATCGGTGTGCTGTTCTTCTTGCTCTTCGATATTCTGAGACAGGCGAGCGGGCCGGTGGAAACCGCACTTGCCGCAACGCAAGTCGGCGTGAGTCCGGCGCCGTTTGCGACGCTCGTGACGACGTACGTCATCGGACTCACGATCGGCCTCGTCGGCCTCGTGCTCATCTCGAAGTTTGCGCTCGAGCGTTACAAGGTCGGCGGCGAGATGTCACCGATGGCGCTTGCGATGACGATCGCGCTCGGGATCGGATCGCATAACTTCAGTGAAGGACTCGCGATCGGCCAGTCGGCGGCGACGGGAGCCGTCCAACTCGCGGTCATGCTCATCATCGGATTCGGTTTGCACAACATGACCGAAGGCTTCGGGATAGCGGCGCCGCTTGCGGGTCGTGCGCCCACCGGCTTCTGGCAGATACTCCGGCTCGGCCTCATCGGTGGTGCGCCGACGTTCTTCGGCACCGTCATCGGCTATCGGTTCACATCGCCGATCCTGTCGGTCGCATTCCTGACGCTCGCGGCCGGCGCGATCATGTGGGTCATCGGCGAGATGACGAGCGCCGGTCGAAGGATCGGGCACAAAGAGCTCGCGGCGGTCGGCGTGCTTGCGGGCTTCATCCTCGGCTTCGGCACAGATCTGATTCTCGCCAGCGCCGGCGCGTAGGTCTTGGGAGCGGTCGAGATTTATCTCGACCGCCGCGGCCTCGCCTCGCCGACCTCGCGATTCGTATGCTGGCGAAGGCAATGAGTCGTCCTGACAGAACGACTCCTTATCGAGAACCCACTGGCTGATGCGGTCGACGTAGATCGCATCATGCATCAGCTATCGTACGATACGCAGCGCCGCCTTGCGGCTGGCGTCGCGCCTCGACATGTCGTCGAGATCCTCACGTCTCAGGGCCTTTCGGACAGTGAAGCCATCGCGATCGTCGACCATGAGTATCGAGCTTATGGTAAAGCGATGAAAGCAAGATCTGTGCGGCTCATTCGTAACGGATTACTCTGGGCGATAGGCGGCGCTGTGGTGACTGTCGGCACCTTCGTCCTGATCCGCGGCAACTTCATCCTGGCGTACGGAGCGATCATCTGGGGGCTGTATGACGTCGTGCGCGGCGTCGTGGGGCTAGTCCGATTTCGTAGCGCCTGACCGAAAGAAAAAGCCGAGCTTCGCTCGGCCTACTACATCACAAAACTACAAAATAGAATGGCCGCGTCGGTCGAGATAAATCTCGACCGCTCCTAATCTTTTCTTCCGACCTAATCTTCGGGTGGGGCGGCTTTTGCGAGGTCGGCGATGTTCTTCACGACCGTCGCATCCGCGAGCGTCGTCGTATCGCCGAGCGGCCGGTTCTCCATGACGTCGCGCAAGAGCCGGCGCATGATTTTGCCCGAGCGCGTCTTCGGCAAGTCGGGCGTGAACGTGATGTACTTCGGGCGCGCGAAGGCACCGATCTTCGAGGCGACGTGGCGGCGCAACTCATCCGCGTCGTCTTTCGAGCCGATCCCTCCGCCCTTGAGCGTGACGAACGCCGCGATCGCCTCGCCGGTGATCTCGTCCTTCTTCGAGACGACCGCGGATTCGGCGACCATCGGGTGATCGACGAACGCGCTCTCGACTTCGGTCGTCGAGATGCGATGCCCCGAGACGTTCATGACGTCATCGACTCGCCCGAGCAGCCAGTAGTAGCCCTCTTCGTCGCGCTTGCAGCCGTCGGCCGGGAAGTAGTAGCCGAGATGCCCGAACTTGCTCCAGTACGTCGTGAGATAGCGTTCGTGATCTCCCCAAAGCGTCCGCAGCATCGCCGGCCACGGCTTCGTGATGACGATGTAGCCGCCGCCGCCGAGCGGTACCGACTTGCCGTTCTGATCGACGACGTCTGCGAACACGCCGGGATATGGGAAGGTCGCAGAACCGGGCTTCGTCTTCGTGATGCCGGGCAGCGGCGAGAGCAAGATCATGCCCGTTTCCGTCTGCCACCACGTGTCGACGACCGGACACCGGCCGCCGCCGATGTGCTTCGAATACCAGACCCACGCTTCCGGATTGATGGGCTCGCCGACCGATCCGAGCAGCCGAAGCGACGTCATGTCGTGCTTGTCCGGATATTCGGTGCCCCACTTCATGAACGTGCGGATCGCCGTCGGCGCCGTATATAAGACCGTGACCTTGTACTTCTCGACGATGGCCCAGAAGCGGTCCTTGTCGGGGAAGTCGGGCGTGCCTTCGTACAGCACGCCGGTCGTCCGATTCGCGAGCGGTGCGTAGACGATATACGAATGACCTGTGACCCAGCCGATGTCAGCCGTGCACCAGAAGACGTCGCGCGACGGGTCGATATCGAAGATGTAGTTGTGCGTCGACGCGACACCGGTCAGGTAGCCGCCGGTCGTGTGCATGATGCCTTTCGGCCGCGCCGTCGTGCCGCTCGAATATAATATGTAGAGCGGATCTTCGGCGCTCATCTTCTCGGGCTCGCACTTGTCGCTCTGGCGCGCGACGATGTCGTGATACCAGTGATCGCGACCCGGCGTCCAATCGACTGGATCGCCGATCCGCTTGAGCACGATGACCTTCTCGACTGACGGCGACGTCTGAAGCGCATCGTCGGCGATGTTCTTGAGCTGGATCTTGTTGCCGCGGCGCCAGCCTTGATCTTGCGTGACGAGCGCCTTGCATGAGCCGTCTTGAATGCGGTCGCGAAGGCTGTCCGCGGAGAAGCCGCCAAAGACGACCGAGTGAATCGCGCCGATGCGCGAACATGCGAGCAGCGCGGCCGGCAGCTCCGGCACCATGCCCATGTAGATCGCGACCCGGTCGCCGCGCTTGACGCCGAGCTCTTTCAGCGCGTTCGCGAGCCGGCACGTCTCTGCGAGCAGATCCGCGTACGTGATCGTGCGCATGTCGCCCGGCTCGCCTTCCCAATGGAATGCGACTTGCTTGCCGTGGCCCGCTGCGACATGTCGATCGAGGCAATTGTAGGACGCGTTGATGAGACCGCCGTCGAACCAGCGCGCAGCCTTGCGCTCGTCATCCCACTGGAATGTCGTCTTCCACGGCTCGAACCAGTCGAGGCGGCGCGCCTGCTCGGCCCAGAACGCTTCGAAGTCCTTGGCTGCGCGGTCGTAGATCGCCGGATCTTTCCACTGCGCCGTTTTCTGAAATTCGGGCGACGGCGCGAACGTGCGTTTCTCTGCGAAGAGCGCTTCGATCGCTTGTCCTTGGTCGGACGTCTGCGTCTGGTCGGCCATTGGTCGCCTCCGTCGAGCGCCGGCGCAGTCGTAAAGCCGGCTCAGGCGTCGTTCGTTTGACGGACTTTCAGCGCCACTCCTTGCCGCTCGTCCAATCGCTCGCGTCGGCTTCTCCGACATCGACTTCGCCGACATGCAAGGAAGCGCTCCGGCGAAGCGAATGCCCGTCGCCATATGGCGCAAGGCGTGCTCGCCGGCCGCGTCGCCGTCATCACCGGGGCGAATCGCGGTATCGGTCTTGCGATAGCCCGATCGTTCACGCGCGAGGGCGCGACGTGCGCGCTCGTCGTCCGCGATCAAGCTGCGGGCGAGAACGCCGCGCGCGATGTTGCGCCGCTCGGTGCAACGCCAATCGTCGTCCGGGCCGATTTGTCGGATCGATCGTCTATCGCACGAGCGGCTGAAGAATTGTCGAAACGTTTTGACCGGATCGACTTGCTCGTCAACAACGCCGGCATTCTTACTGACGAGGATCGCGGCACGCCCGCGAGTCAGATGGATTCCGCGATCCTCGACGACACGCTCGCTGTGAATCTGCTCGGGCCGATCGCGATGAGCGAAGCGCTCTTGCCGAAGATGGGGCGCGGATCGCGGATCATCAACGTCTCGTCGACGATGGGCCAATTGACCGGCGGCAGCGCCGGCTATGCGCCGGCGTATTGCATCAGCAAGACGGCACTCAACGCATTCACGGAAGCACTCGCCGCCGCAGTCTCCGATAAAGGCATTCTCGTCGACTCGTTCCATCCGGGCTGGGCGAAGACGAGGATGGGCGGACCGAACGCGACCGTCGAGCCCGATCAATCCGCGAGCGTCGCGCTTTTCCTCGCGACTCGACCAACCGGTGAAACCGGACTTTTCTGGCGCCATCCCGGCGTCGTCATCGAATGGTGAACGAATAAGGAGGCAACGTCATCATGCCATCACGTCGAACCTTCATCGCTGCCGGCGCGATCGCAGCGGCCGCAGGCCTCAGTGGTCTGACGGATCCGCCGACGACTGCGGAAGCCGCTGCGAAAAAAGGACCCTCGGAACTCGGTGTCGCGCAGGCTCGCTGGCTGCGCGACACGATGCCGCAAGCGAAGCTGAGCGACGAGCTCGTCGGAAAGATCGCAGGCGACATCGACAGTTACGCTCCGGTCGCCGCCGAGTTCCGCAAGGCGACGCTGCGGAACTGGGATGAGCCCGACTTCGTCTTCAGCGCTGGCCCGAAGGATGATGTGCGATGACGGACACGGATATCGCCTTCTCCTCGATTGACCAACTTGGAGGGATGCTTCGAAGCAAGACAGTGTCGTCCGTCGAGCTGACGAAGATCTACCTCAAGCGTCTCCATACCATAGGAAAATCGTTGAACGCGGTCGTTACCATCTTCGACGATCTCGCGCTCGCCGAAGCAGCGAAGGCGGACGCCGCTCTGGCAGCTGGTGTCGCGAATCTCGGACCGCTTACGGGGATCCCATATGGCGTCAAAGACCTCTTAGCGGCGACGGGCGGTCCGACGACGTGGGGCGCCGCCCCGTACAAACATCAGACGTTCGACTACGATGCGACTGTCGTCAAACGGTTACGCGAAGCCGGTGCTGTGCTTGTCGCGAAACTTGCGATGATCGAACTCGCGGGCGGCATGGGATACGATCAAGCGGACGCGTCGTTTACCGGTCCGTGCCGCAATCCGTGGAATCGCGACTACTGGACCGGGGGGTCGTCGAGCGGTCCTGGCGCCGCAGTCGCATCTGGTTGCGTGGCGTTTGCGATCGGTTCGGAGACCGATGGATCGATCACGAACCCGTCGAGCTACTGCGGCCTTTCCGGAATACGGCCGACATACGGGCGCGTGAGCCGCCACGGCGCGATGGCGCTGTGCTGGACGCTTGACAAACTTGGGCCGATGTGCCGATACGCATACGACGCGAATCTCGTCCTCGCGGCGATCGCAGGCCATGACTTCGACGATGCGACATCGTCAATGGAAACGTACGAAGCGCTCGACCTGCCTAATGCCTACGCGTCGCACGTTAGGGTCGGAGTCATCCGACACGCGACCGACAAAGTGCAACCGGAGGTCCGGAAGAACTTCGAGGTCGCGCTCGCCGAGCTGCGGTCGGCCGGTGCTATCGAAACCCCGATCGAGATCGACCTGCCAAAGTATCCGTATGACGAGTGCATCGGCGCGATCATCTCGGGTGAAGGCGGTGCTGCGTTCCGCGATATCATCCAAGACGGCCGCGTGCAGACGCTCTCGGACCCGGGCGGCCGGCGCGGCGGATACTCGTACTTCGCGGTTCCGGCGGTCGACTACGTCGACGCGATGCGCTTGCGCGGACCGATGAAGATCGCGTTCGCCAAGCTCTTCGAGAAGATCGACGTCATCGCCGCGCCGACGTTCGCGACCGTCGCGCTACCTATCGACATACCGTTCGACAAGGCATATCCCGGCACGAATGACACGCCGCTCATCAGCGCATGCAACCTGGTCGGCATCCCTGCCATCAGTGTGCCATCGGGCTTCGGCATCCATGGATTGCCGACGGGCATCATGTTCGTCGCGCCGGCGTTCGAAGAGAGGCGGCTCGTCGCGCTCGGCGCCACATATCAGGCGCGAACGCACTGGCACACGCGACGACCGGCTTCGGCGGCGTGAGGCGACCCTCGCATTTCTATGAATATTCTATGGAAGGCAAAGGAGTTGGAAGTGGAGGGCGGCAGGCGTGCCGCCCTCGAAATGTCGCAACTCCAGGGCGGCCTACGACCTCGAAAGAGAGAATCACGAATCAATGCGCCGCTGCATCAGCGCTGTTCTCATCATCTGCCTGCTGACCGCGTCGATTCCTGCACCTGCGTCCGCTATGAGCACGCAGGCCGAGATCCAGTGGGGCAAGCAGCTCAACGACGAGGTCGATAGTCAAAGCGTCCTCGTCACCGATCCGTTCCTGACGAACTGGGTGAACGGCATCGGTTCCAAGCTCGCCGCGCATCGCGCGCGCACCGATATCACGTACCATTTCGAGATCATCGACTCGAACGAGATCAACTCGTTCGCGCTGCCGGGTGGCTTCATCCACGTCGACATGGGCTTGCTCAACTTCGCCTCGTCCGACGATCAAGTCGCGGGCGTCATGGGTCACGAGATGGGCCACGTCGAGCGCGGGCACGTCACGTCGCTCCAGAACAAAGGCAATCTGCTCAGCATCCTTATCGGCGTGCTCTCGATCTTGAGCCCGATCGGCTATCTGCTCGGCGGCACCGCGGGAAATCTCGCCTACCTGAAGTTCTCGCGACTCGACGAGCTCCAAGCGGATCAGTATGGTCTGCTCCTCATGTCGGAAGCGGGTTACGATCCACGCTCCGACGTCGATACGTTCGTCCAGCTCGCGAAGACCGAAGGCGACACCGGCGACACCGACAAGTACTTCATCGATCACCCGGCGCCGATGGACCGCGTTTCGCATCTGCTCGGCTATCCAGAATTGTCGCAAGCGACCGCGTCGACGATCACGGCAGCCGCGATCCACGATACGGCGGAAGGGCGTTACACGTACGCCGCCGCGCGCTTCGACGACGCGCTCTCGAAAGATCCAAGCGACTCGCTCGCTCGGACACAAGAATCGGCGCTCCGCGTAGCGACGTCCGAGCTGCCGCCGAACGACGGCGGCGCGGCGCGCGGCATGTCGGCGGCGGCATTCGAGACGGATGCCTCGGCGCCGGCATCGGCGGCTTCGCAGCTCGTCGCAGCGGACAACGTCGCCAACGATGATATGGCGACGGCGGAGAGCCGCGCGAAATCGGGCGGTCAAGACATCGAGACCTTCGTCAACGAGATCCAGCAGCTCTCCGATGCGGCGCCGAACCTCGGACAGCCGAAGAAGAAGGGCAACAATCTATCGATCGCCGTCGATGGCCTCAACAAGTTGACGCGCGACATCAACGGAACGATCGATCTCACGTCCGATGTCATGGGCACCGGACCCGGCCTCATCGCAGATACGCGCGACTCGATGAAAGCGATGATGGATCCGTTCCGCGATGGACCGCTGACGCCGAAATACCAAGCGCTCTTGCCGTGGTATCCGTCGATGACGAACGGTCTGCGCCAGTCGGCCGACGACATCGTCGATGCGATCAACCGCGCTGATGCGGCTATACCCGGTGAGGAGGATCGCAACTCGCAAGGCCAGATCCAGGCGATCTCCGTCGCGAGCGACTTTTTCGCCGCGCTCAACCGCCTCGATACAACGAGCGGCGACATCGCGGCAAAGGATATGCCCGCCGTGCAGGCGGCGATGAACGCGGCGCTCGCGGAATGGGATCACCGAGCGCTTCTCGCCGCCCAGGCGTCGAACGAGATGTACGCCGCGCAGAGCCGCAGCCTCTCGACGCAGATCACGCTCAACGATCTCGAGTCGTCGCCGGATCGCTACGCCGCGTATCAACGCGCGCTCGCCTTCAGATTCCCGGGCGTCCAGATCCCGGATTATCAGGCGGCGCTCGCATCGGGTGTAACGCCGGGCGAGCTTGGAGAGGTCGCCTGGTACGCGTACGAGACGAAGCAGCCGTTGTCGAAGATCCTCGCGACCGAGCGCAACACGGGTGAGACGGTCGTCGAGATGGCGCGACACGACGGCCTATTCGCCGAGTCGCTCGAGGTCGCGGAAGGCTTGCTCCTCGAGGACTATATCGAGAAACCCTCAGACCTGAAATCCTAGTCGAGTTACAACTGAGTGTGGTATGCCGAGCGTAGCTCGGCTAGCCTTTCCGAGCTTCGCTCGGAATACCACATCAGTCGGCGGCGGCGGTCGATTCGAGAACGGCTGCCGGCGCGTCGTTGTTTTCTTTGCGAGCGGCTATGAGACCCATCGTCAGCGACACGAGCGAGAACAGCGTCGATGGAATCGATACGAAAGCCGGGCCGTACATGCCGAGCAAACCGGTTGAGACCGGCGGCATGATCATGCCGGATACGCTGTCGAGCGACGAACCGGTGCCGAGGATGACACCGCGCTGATTATCAGGCGTGCGGTCGGTGATGAGCGACGCAAGTGTCGGACGCGCGAGCGCCATGCCGGCGGAGAAGGGGAGCATCATGAACGCGACGCCGACGAGATCGTGCACGAACGGCACGACGCAGAAGCTGACGATCGCGAGCGCGAGACCGAGGTTCGAACAGCGCCGATCCCCGAGCGCTTCGCTCACCGGTCCGACGACGAAGCCTTGAAGGATGACGTTCGTCACCGCAAAGGCCGCGAACAAATAGTAGATCTGCGTGACGTCGTAGTGCAACGCCGCCTTGAAGTAGAGGCTGAAGACGGCGAACATCGCGTAGAGGGCGAGCGAATACATCCACTGCTGCCAAAGCAGCGGTGCGATCTTGCCGTGGGTCAGCGATCCGACGATATCGGAAGCCGTCGCGACCTGCGAACGCTCCGCGGCGGTCCGCGATTCCGGCAGCATGAAAATCGTCAGGATGAGCGTGATGAGCTGCAGCGCGGCGGCGAACAAGAACGGCGCCGGGAAGCCGTACATGTTGTAGAGCGGCGCGCCGAAGAGCGGACCGAACACCATGCCTGCCGCGAACGACGCGCCCACGAGACCGAAGGCTCGCGAACGCTGCGCCGGCTCGACCTTATCGGCGACGTACGCCTGCGTCACGCTGATGTTGCCGCCGGAAGCACCTTCGATGATGCGCGCGAGGAACACGATCGGCAGAGTTTTCGCGAACGCGAGCATCACCCAACCGAAGGTGGCGCCGATCTGCGAGATGATCAGCACGGCTTTTCGCCCGATGAGGTCGCTGACGCGACCCCAGACGAATCCGGCGACGAACTGGAACGCTGAGAACGTCGCGAAGAGCAAGCCGATGACGAGGTCGGATGCGCCGAAGTGCTGGGCGAAAAGCGGCACGATCGGGATCAGGATGCTGAAACCGAAGATGTCGATGAATGTTATGCCGAGGATCGGCAACAGCCGCAGGACGAGCTTCACGCGCGCCTCTTTCGCTTCGTCTGAGAGCGGCGACCTCTACGACGCGCACGCCGGCGCAGGCTTACTGCCCGAACGAACAGTGGAAACCGCGGCTCCATCCCGCTCGCGAAAGGAGACGAGCGAGCGCCGTTCGCATTCGCGCCCCGATGGCCGAAAATGATCACGGACGTCCGGAGAGGCGCTCGCATAAGCGAGAACACCTCGGCGGCCCTGACGTTCCGTGGACGTTCGAGCCTCTTTATAATTCACCGTCGGAGTGGAACGTCACCGCGCGGTGGATGGACTATTCGCCGGACACGAGCCCGCCATACGACATTCTCGATGCGATGCTCATCGCAGACGAGGTGCGATGGCGCGCCGCCGAGCTCATCGCGCTCCTCCACCTCAAATCGCGGACGCCGGAACAGGTGCGGCGCGCACTCACGCTCGCCGACTGCCTGCGCTGGGTATCGAAGGCGCTCGACCCGCCGCGCTACGGCAAGCGGCCGAACGGCACGCCTGATATCCCGACGGAAACGAAGACGCAGTGCCTACGGATCGCCGACATGAGCGACCGTATCAATTCTGCGCTGCGGCGCGCCACGAATGCGGCGTGCGAACTCGACGACGCCGTCGCCCACGCGCACATCGATCCCCTGACCGAAGTGGGCGAGATCGCGCGAACGCTGTATATGCGCTGGTATCACGAGGCCGGATACGGCCGTTCCTAGACCTGGCCGGCGCCCAACTTCCGCCCTCAATATTGTGCTATTAGTCCTGTGACGTAGCGCACTGCGCGCGGAAAGCGGCTTTATCTCGCATCTTGCGGCAATGAGCTGTAACGAACGGGTCATCGCGCGTATCCTATCGACAACTCACCGATTTGGAGAAACGACAATGACTCGCATCGCCTACGCAGCCGCCGCTTCGATCGCATTCATCGCGACGTATAGTTTGAGCCCGCTCCTCGCGGTCGGCATCGCGGCTTTCGGCGCCGCCGTCATCACTGCCATCATCGCAGTCGCCCTTCGTCAAGCTGAAGTGCGCGAGATCGAGCACGTCATGAGCATCATCGATGCATGCGCCGCCGCGGATCGCCAAGCAGTCGAACCGCTGCGCCTCGTCTCGTAACCGATCAGAGGAGCACCCGTGCTCCGGACAGGTCATCTCGACACGGACCGCTACCTTGGCGGTCCGCTCGATTTCTTAAGCCAGGCGCCGGGATTGCTCGCCGCCTACGCGAATCGCGCGGTAGTGACCGCAACGCGACCTCCCGCGCTCGCCGCCATCTCCCTCCTATCGATCCTGCTCCTTTCGGTGACCGCTCTCGACCCGAAGACGTCCGCTCCGCAGCCGCGGACGATCAATGTCACATTGATGGGCACGTCGACGACGCCGACCGTGCTCAACGTCGACGCGGACACGCTCTTCCACACCGTCGCGTCTGACTTTTTCCTCCAAGACGACGGCTCGATGTATGTCCAGACCGGCGACATCCCGGCGATGTGGCTGCGTGACTCGTCGGCGCAGACCTATCCGTACGTCCGGTTCGCCAACGAGATCCCGGCGTTTCGACCGACCATTCGCGCCGTCATCGAGCGCAACGCGCGCAACGTCCTCACCGATCCTCACGCGAACGCGTTTACCGCCGGGTTCAAGGTCTGGGAAGAGAAGTGGGAGCCCGACTCGCTCGCGTATCCGGTGACACTCATCTACGCTTATTGGACGAAGACGCATGACCGAGCGATCTTCACTCCGCACGTCCGATGGGCGCTCGAGCATACGCTTGCGACGTACGAGTGCGAGATCCATCACGAGTCTTGTTCCGACTACGGTTCGCGCTACTTGCCGAACCGCGGCGCGGGCGCACCGTTCACCGAGACCGGTATGATATGGGGTGCTTTCCGGCCGTCTGACGATCGCGTCAAGTATCCGTTCAACGTCCCTCAAAACATGCTCGCGGCTGTCGCGCTCGAAGAGATCGGCGAACTCGCAGGTCCGGGATTCGGTGATCCGCACATGGCGAGGACCGCGATGGATCTGTCGAACAGCGTTCGCGCCGGCATCGAACGCTACGGCGTCATCTACGACTTCAATCACGGCTGGATGTACGCGTATGAGGTCGACGGCCTCGGCGGTTTCGAGCTTATGGACGACGCGAATCTGCCGAACCTCGTCACCGCGCCGTTGTGGGAATATGTCTCCCCGTTCGACCCGATCTACGAGAACACGCGCGCCTTCGCGTTATCGAGCGGCAACCCGTACTACTATAGCGGTCGCTATGCCACAGGCCTTGGCAGCCCGCACACGCCCACCGGCTGGGTCTGGCCCCTGGGCATCATCGGTCAAGCATTGACGTCGCGAAACCGGCCCGAGGTCGCGTCGCTCATCAAGATGGTCGAATCGACGGGCAGTTCCGACGGTTTGATCCACGAGAGCTTCGATCCCGACGATCCGTCGCGATTCACGCGATCGGAATTCGGCTGGGGCAACGCCTCGTATGCCGAGCTGCTATTCCGAAGCGTCGGCGGCATACCGCCGCAGCCTTCGCACCTCGACCTCTGGCCGCACGTGCTGCCACATTACGTGCCGCCGGTCGTGGTCGACTCGTTCACCAATCAGCTCGAAGTGCAGGGAACGCTCATCGACGCTCTCCGCCAAAGCGTCCTATAGAAGGACGTCTTCGGTCGAGATAAATCTCGACCGCTCCTACCAAAATCTTACGTCTCTGGTGGTGCGGTTTTCGGGTTCCAGTGATGCTCGGTCTCGCCGAGCTCGTGGTTGATCCAACGTGCCCAGACGAAGAGCGCATCAGATAACCGGTTGACGTAACGCATGACGACCGGCTCGACCGGTTCATCAGCGGCAAGCTGCACGAGCGACCGTTCGGCGCGCCGGCACACCGTTCGCGCGAGATGGAGGAACGCGCCGGCTTGCGATCCGCCGGGGTGGATGAAGTTGTTCAGCGGTTCGAGGTCGCGCTGCATCTTGTCGATGGAGGTCTCGAGCGCGTC
>DASQJC010000017.1:0-5984 GCA_035631255.1 Candidatus Eremiobacteraceae bacterium
GACCCGCTCGTCGGCACGTCCGGCAACGGCTACGATGGCGGGATCGACACGTTCCCCGGTGCGGACGCGCCGTTTGGCATGGTGCAGTGGAGCCCCGACACGCCGTCGCAGCCTGCGGGTGGCGGCTACAACTATAGCGATTCGACGATCACCGGGTTCACCCTGACGCATTTGAGCGGCCCGGGCTGCAACGTTTTCGGCGACGCGGGCATCTTGCCGATGATCGGCCCGGTGACGGCTCCTGCGTCGGCAAGCCAAGCGTTCTCGCACGCATCCGAAGTCGCGACGCCCGGATATTACGAGATACGCGTCGGCATGCCGAGCGTCCGCGTACAGTTGGCTGCGACGCCGCGCACCGGACTCGGCCGCTTCACGTTCCCTCCATCGCCGCAGGCTGATATCCTCGTGAACGCGTCGTCGAATCAGAACGGCGTTTCGAATTCGACCGTGCAGATCACTAGCCCGACCGAAATCGTCGGATCGGCGTCAAGCGGTTGGTTCTGCGGCATGCCCGACACGTACACCGTTTATTTCGTGCTCGACTTCGACCGCCCGTTCACAACGCATGGCACGTGGCTCGCAAAGAAGATTACGCCCGACTCGGACCAATCGACCGGAATCGGTTCGGGCGCCTACGTGTCATTCGACACGACCGCCGATCCGACGGTGAATGTCAAGGTCGCTCTGTCCTGGGTGAGCCTCGACGGCGCGCGAGCGAATCTCCGATTGGAGGCGCATTCTTGGGATGTCGACGCAGTGCGAGCGGCCGCACATCGTGCCTGGAACTCGGATTTGGGCCGTGTGCAGATCGGCGGCGGAACCGATTTGCAGCGCCGCGTCTTCTACACCGCACTCTATCACACGATGCTCCATCCTAACATCTATAGCGACGCGGATGGCCGGTACCGCGGTTTCGATGGACAGGTGCACTCCGTCGACCGAGGTCACGTCGAGTATGCGACGTTCTCAGGTTGGGATATCTACCGCACCGAAGTGCCTCTGCTCGCGATGCTCGAGCCGGCGCGCACGAGCGACATGATGCGATCGCTCGTGCATGCGGCGCAGCAAGGCGGCTGGCTGCCGAAATGGTCGCTCGTGAACGGGGAGAGTGCGGTCATGGGCGGCGACCCTTCGGATCCGATCATCGCCGGCGCCTACACGTTCGGCGCGCGCGATTTCGACGCGCATGCCGCGCTCGCCGCCATGGTGAAGGGCGCGACGAACACGGGCGGTCCGCTCGGACAGGGCTCCCAACGGCCCGGACTCGGCGAATACGAATCTCGCGGCTACGTCGTCAATGATCACGCGACGAACGTCGCGCCGCTCGCGAACGGCGCGTCGCTGACGCTCGAATATTCGCTCGACGATTTTTCGATCTCGCAGCTTGCGCGCTTTCTGGGCGATGAGCGCACCGCCGACGCGATGACCGCGCGTTCGCAGAATTGGACGAACCTGTTCGACCGCTGGAGCGGTCTCATCACGCCGCGCGACAGCGACGGTGCATTCGAGAGTGCGCCGCTCACGGAAAACGGTCAGAGCGGATTCCAAGAAGGCACTGCCGCGCAATATACGTGGATGGTGCCGCAGGGATATGGGGCGCTCATCGCCGGCCTTGGCGGCCGCGATCGCGCTGTCGCCGCGCTCGACGCGTTCTTCACGCAGATCGACGCGGGCCAAGCCGAGCCGTACGCCTGGATGGGAAACGAACCGAGCATCGGCAGTCCGTGGGCGTATCTCGCCGCAGGCGCGCCGTGGAAAGCGCAAACGGTCATCCGCGATGTCATGACGCAGCTGTGGGGCGACACGCCCGACGGCATTCCAGGTAATGACGACCTCGGCACGATGAGCGCATGGTACGTCTGGTGCGCGCTTGGATTATATCCGCAAGTCGTCGCTTCGCCGGTGCTCGATCTCGGCGCGCCGCTCTTCCCCTACGCGCGTGTGAACGTGCCCCATGGCGCTTCGATCGAGATCGTCGCGCCCGGCGCATCCGCAGATGCGGCCTACGTGCAGTCGGTGCGGTGGGGCCACTTGGCGTGGTCCGATAGTTGGGTCCCGTTCAGAACTTCGAAGCCTATGCGGCTTACCGTCTCCGTCGCTGCGACACCGAACCGGTATTGGGCGAGCGCGCCGACCGACGGACCGCCGACGTATACGACCGGTCCGCCGAAGTTCCCAGCGTTCACCGCGTCGACGCTTATGCCGCCGACGCCGGGTGAGTTGCTTCTCACATCAGGTTCGTCGGCTTCGTTCAAGTTCGCGATCGAAAACGCGGGCACGACACCCGACACAGTCGCATGGACGGCGCAATCCGACGATCCGCTGACCGTGACGCCGCTCAGCGGCCGCCTCGACGCCGCGGCGGCTGCGGCGAGTTCTGTCACCGCAAGCGTATCGGTCGCGCCGCATACCCCGAGTGGGTTGTACGATTTCTCTCTCGCGGGTGTGTCGGGCGACGGCGCAGCGATCGCTCGCGTGACAGGCGTCGTCCAGGTGATGGGGCCGGGCAATCGACCACCTTCACTCGCCTACGTCGCGAACTTCTTCGATAACGAGGTCGCGCCGTTCGATCCGCGCACGCATGCTGTCGGTCAGCCGATCGTCGTCGGCGAGTTGCCGCGCGAAGTGGCGATAAGCCCGGACGGCCGGCGCGTCTACGCGAGCAACAACGGCGCGAACTCGGTGAGCGTCATCGATACGGCGACGCAGTCGGTCATCGCAACGATCAACGTCGGACATTCGCCATGGGGTGTGCGCGTGTCGCCGGATAGCTCGACCGTTTGGGTCGCCAACGGGGGCGATAATACGATCCAGCCGATCGATGCTTCGACGCTTGTCGCCGGCAAGGCGATTCCGGTCGGCCAGAATCCGGAGGATATCGCAATCTCACCGGATGGTTCGATGCTTTGGGTGGTCGACGTCAATTCAGGCGACGTCATGCCGGTGAACGCGCGAACAGAAACGCCGCTCGACCCGATCATCGTGGGACCGCACCCGCGAGGGATCGCGATCTCGCCGGATGGCAGCCGCGTCTTCGTCAGCGACTTTGCCGGCAACGAGGTGACGCCGATCGATACCGTGACGCGCAAGGCGGGCACGTCGATTCCCGTCGGCATCGCTCCGCGCGGGCTCGTCGTGTCGCCCGATGGCAAGATGCTTTACGTTGCGGATTTCGGATCGAACGAAGTCTCGCGCATCGACCTGACGACGATGACCGCGCTCGCGCCGATCCAGGTCGGGCTCAATCCGGTCGCGGTCGGGCTTGACTCGTCGGGCTTGACGCTGTTCGTCGTCAATCAAGATGACGACGATTGCATGCCGATCGACCTGTCGACGCTGCGGATTGGCGCCCCGATCCCGCTCGGCGACCGCCCGATGAGCTTCGCTCGATAAATCGAGCCGGCGAAATGTAGTAGGCCGAGCGAAGCTCGGCTGTACCGGTCGAGCTTTAGCTCGACCGCCGCGGCAGCGCGTCAACCTCGATATCAGCGCGAACAGGTGACCTCGGCCCGAAAGAAATCAGCTGATGCCCAGGTCCTCAACGAAGGTCGCTTGCCTCGTTATCAGCTCTCGTTCAACGCCTACCTGATTGACGATGAGGCGACAGATGGTTTCCCACACCTCACTAGCGCTCCACACCGTTGCATCCCTCGCGATCGCACGATGATTGAGCGCGAGCACGTCCTGTGCTAGTTCTCCTATAGTATAGGCCGTTCTCGGAAGCTCTCCAGCGAATAGTTTGCTCAGCGTGGCAAGAGCTGATAGTAGACCCAGCCAAAGAGGAACAAATAGGACAAAAACCCACGGACCCGTGTGGGTCGACGCCAACCAAAGTGCATAAGCCGGAACGGCGAGCGATAAAGTCAGAATTAA
This sequence comes from Candidatus Eremiobacteraceae bacterium, assembly GCA_035631255.1. Taxonomy (GTDB): domain Bacteria; phylum Vulcanimicrobiota; class Vulcanimicrobiia; order Eremiobacterales; family Eremiobacteraceae; genus JANWLL01. Next base: position 3,874 of record DASQJC010000017.1, read on the forward strand.
AAGGCCCACATAGATCGGAATCTTCAGCTCGGGTAGTTTCAGGCGTAGCGACCGTCCGAGTTGGCGCCACGTTGAAAACACGCGCCGTCTACCAACCAGACCACGTAATGGCGTCGATGGCTTGATCTCGCGCCTCGCGATGCCAAGGACGTCGATAATCGCTCGTCGCGTTCTGTAGAATGCGCTGCTCGTGAGGCATGACGTCGATTGAGGTTCGCCAAGCTTCCGAGTCACAAGATCGTAGAAGTCGCCGACACTCTTCACGCCCGATATTTCTTCGTCGGAGAAATCGAGACCGAATGAGTCCTCGGCAGCCATGATGATCTCGACACCGTCCAGACCCATGATGCCTTCTTCCGCCGGGCAAAGCCGAGCTTCGCTCGGCCTACTACATCAGTCGGATTTACTTCTTCTTCGGCTTGTTGACTGCGTCGCGCAGTTCTTTGCCCGCGTGGAATGCGGGAACGCGTCGGGCCGGAATAGTCAGCCGCTCGCCGGTTTTTGGATTGCGACCCTCGCGAGTCTGTCGGTCGCGAACTTCGAAGCTGCCGAACGGGATGAGCTGCACTTTCTTGTCCTGCTGCAGCGCAGACTTGACGACCTCTAGCAGAGTATCGACGACGTCGCCCACATCGCGTCTCGTCAGCTCGGTCTTCTCGGCAACGGCTTCGATCAGCTCTGCTTTCGTCATCGTCGTCCTCCTCGGCAAATGAAATCGTTCCGCCTGCGTTAGACCAGGCGGTGCCTTCTCCTCCGGTCGGAGGTTCGGTCAGCTTTTTGAATCGAGACGAGCGAGCACTGCGCGGATCGCAAGCAGGTAGGAGTCGACACCGAATCCGCCGACGGTTCCGTCGACCGCCGCCGCAGTGACGCTGCGTCTGCGGAACGGTTCGCGCGCTTGCGTGTTCGACAGATGAGCTTCGACTTTCGGCACATCAGCGGCGGCGAGCGCATCGCGCAACGCATACGAGTAATGTGCGAGCGCTCCGGGATTGATGACGATCGCGCTGCCGCGCGCGGCGGCTTTCTGCACTGCGTCGATCATCTCGCCTTCGCCATTATGTTGCTCGGTCGTCACCGTACACCCGAGCTCGGCGCACAACTTTCGGATCGCTGTATCGATTTCGCGCAACGTCAATGTGCCGTAGATCGCCGGCTCGCGTTTGCCGAGCAGGTTGAGATTGGGACCGTGGATGACCGCGATCGAGCGGCCGCTACGTTTGCCTCTCACGCGCGGCGGCTTCTTGCGGCTTGCGGGGCGGACCTGTCGGCGATGTCGATGAAGCAATGATGCGATGTCACATGACTATGCTGTGTCCGCGCTCGCGGCGGGCGACACCGTGCGCGTCATCGCCGCGCGGACGACGCAACTCGTGCGTGAGGCGCAAGCGCGCCACAATTGTTCGCCGACCGTAACCGCAGCGCTCGGAAGATTGCTCACGGGTGCGGCTCTCATGGGCCATGCGCTCAACGGCAACGAGCGGATAACTCTGCAGATCTCGAGCGATGGACCGGTTCGCGGTCTCGTCGCCGATGTCGCAGCAGGTGGACGAATCCGAGGTTTTCCGCTTCGGCCGACGGCCGAGCGGCCGCTGAACGCACGCGGCAAGTTCGACGTCGGCGGCATCGTCGGGCGCGGTTCGCTTCACGTGACGCGGACCTTCGACACCGGTCAGCCGTACACGAGCGCCGTGCCGCTCGCGTCGGGCGAGATCGGCGAGGACCTGGCGAAATACTTCGCGGCGTCGGAGCAGATCCCGACGGTCGTCGCGGTCGGCGTCCTGGCAAACCCAGGTGGTGTGCTTGCCGCCGGAGGGGTCATCGCGCAGCTGTTGCCGGGCGCGGATACAGAGACGATCGACGTGCTCGAACGCGGTGCGCGTTCGATGCCGCAGGTGAGCGCGCTCGTGCACGATGGATTATCGCCCGAAGACCTCGTGCGCAAGCTCGCCGCAGAACTCGAACCGCGCATCGCGGGCACTCACCCGATAGAATTCGCGTGTCGCTGCAACGCCGAGCGTGTCGCGAAGGCGATCGTTGGGTTGGGGCACGATGCGCTCGTCGAGATGGCGTCGTCGACCGACGACACTGAAGCGCGGTGCGACTTCTGC
>DASQJC010000018.1:0-13388 GCA_035631255.1 Candidatus Eremiobacteraceae bacterium
CAGCGATGAAGATCTGCTCGAGGTGGCCGACGTCGACGGCGTCGTCGACGTTCGCGTCGAAGGCGACGCGGCGGAGATCCTCACGGATCCGCGCGCGCTCGGGGCGGCACGCGAAAAAGTCGAGCGCGATGTGCTCGCACCGCGCGGCAAAGCAGTCGACTCGGCCACCGTCGAGCTCGTCGCGAAGACGAAGGTCGATGTCTCGCCCGCAGATGCGGCGAGCGTCCTCAAGCTGCTCGACGCGCTCGAAGAGCACGAAGACGTGACGAACGTGTACTCGAACGCGGACATCCCGGACGCCGTGCTCGAAACGCTCGCGTGAGCGATTCGCATGCGCCGCGCCGGCGCAAGCGACCGGACCCGCAACCGCGGCGTCAGATCCGCTGGTCTGCGCTCGTCCTTCCCGGCCTCGGCCTGGTTGCCGTCATCGCGCTCGTCTGGATCATCGTCGCTGCGACGCGGATGCTTTCGCCCGCCGGTGCGTCGGTCGCGGTGCCGACCTTTGTCGGCCTGCGTTATGCAGATGCCGAGGGAGTTGCGAAGAAAACGCATCTCTCGCTTCACGTCGTCGCGCGCAAGCCCGACTATCACGCGCCGAAGGACGAGATCGTCGGACAGCTCCCTGCCGCGGGCGAGCACGTCCGCGAAGGGCGCGTCATCGACCTCGTGCTGTCCGACGGCGAGCCCACCGCGAAGGTGCCGAACGTCGCGAACATGTCGGTGCGCGATGCGACCGTGGCGCTCGAGAACGCGCATCTCGACGTCGGCAGCGTCAGCTCGCAGTACGACAGCATCGTGCCCGAAGCGACCGTGCTGTCGCAACAGCCCGATGCGCTGTCGCAAGTACCGGCGGGGACCAAGGTCGATCTCGTCATCGCAAAAGGCCAGCCCGTCGCATATGCGCCGAATTTCGTCGGCATGCCGATCGCCAGCGCGCCCGCGGCGGCGAAAGAGGCGAACGTCAAGCTCGCGCCATCGGTGCAGATGCCGATCGCTCCGAGCGCGCCGCCGAAAGGCATCATCGTCGCGCAGGATCCCCCGGCCGGACAGCAGATGCATCCGAACGAGACGATCACGCTGCAAGTGAGCGGCGGCGCCTTGCCGACGCCGGTGCCGTCGCCGACATTCCCGTCGCCCGGCGCAAACGGGTTCGGCCAGTCGCCGGCAGCCGGCGGATCTCCGCAAGCGCCGTCACCGGCCTCGTCGCCGGCGGCGCGAGGCCTTCGCGTGTCGGTCGCGCTGCCCGAGTCGCCGCAACCTGTGCGCATCCGCGTCGTCGTCGTCGACGCGACGGGTTCGCGGACGCTCTTCGATCAGAACTCGAAAGGCGGCACGACGATCTCGTTCGACATCACGGTGACCGGCGCGGCGACGCTCGAGACGTACATCGGCGACCAACTCGTCAATTCGACGCCGCTATGAGCGGGGCGTCAATGGGTCGTCCGAGAACGGGTGCGCATGACGCAATCGGGTGACGGCCACGCGAGTAACGGTCGCGTGCAGCGCATCAAGATCGCGCCGTCTCTGCTATCGGCCGACTTCGCTCGGATCGCCGATCAGATCGCGCTCGTCGAGCGTGGCGGCGCCGACTATCTCCACATCGACGTCATGGACGGCCGTTTCGTGCCGAACATCACGTGGGGCCCGAAGATCATCGCCGACATGCGGTGCCTGACGAAGCTGCCGTTCGACACGCATCTCATGATCGTCGAACCGGAGCGCTATGTCGACGATTTCGCGAAGGCCGGCGCCGATATCATCACCGTCCACTGGGAGGCGACCGTCCACGCGCACCGCTTGATCCACCAGATAAAGGAAGCGGGAGCGAAGGCGGGCCTCGCGATCAACCCAGCGACCCCGCTCGTCATCCTCGAAGAGATACTGCCCTACCTCGACCTGCTGCTCGTCATGAGCGTCAATCCGGGTTTCGGCGGACAGCGCTACATCGAGTCGTCGACCGCGAAGCTCGCAGCAGCGCGACGGATGATCGACGAGCGCGAGCTTTCCGTCGAGCTTGAAGTCGACGGCGGCGTCCACGAGCAGAACGCGGCCGCGATCGCCGAAGCGGGCGCGGACGTGCTCGTCATGGGCGCCGGCATCTTCGGCACGCCTGCGCCGGACGCGACGATCGGACGCGTCCGCGAGTCGTGCGCACGATAACTCGACCGCCGCTCACCGAAGACGCGCTCATCGCGACGATCATCGAAGCGTGCGGCGCCCCCGCGCGTCCGCTGCGGGTCGGCATCGGCGACGACGCAGCGGCCTGGAAGCCGAATCCGCATCATCTCGCGCTCGTGACGACCGACATGCTCGTCGACGACGTGCATTTCCGGACGCGCGACACACGCGCGTCGCTCATCGGACGTAAAGCGCTCGCGAAGAGCCTTTCAGATATCGCGGCGATGGGCGGCCGTCCGGTGCTCGCGGTCATCGCGCTCGGCGTCACGGCGGATCTCGACGAGGCGTGGTATCGATCGTTTTACGACGGCATGGGCAGCCTTGCCCGGTCGACACGGTGCGCGATCGCCGGCGGCGACATCGTGCGGGCTCCGGCGTTGACGATCGCAGTGACCGTCATCGGCGAAGTGCGCCGGACGTCGATGCGGCTCCGATCGGGCGCGCGAGTTGGCGACGTGATCGCGGTGACAGGCGCCCTCGGTCTTGCTGCCGGCGGCTTGCAAATCATCGACTCCGGAACGCCGCGCGAGCGATTCGACGAACTCGTCATGGCGTACGAACAGCCTCGGCCGCGTATCGACGACGGAGTGTTTCTCGGATCTCGTCGTGCCGTTCACGCGCTCATGGACATCTCGGACGGAATATCGACCGACCTGCGCCGGATGGCGCGCGCATCAAACGTCGACGCGGTCATCGAACCCGATTCGCTCTTCGTGCACGAGGCGTTGCGCCGAGTCGATTCTGATCCGCTCGACCTCATCCTCAACGGCGGCGACGACTACGAGCTGATCGCATCGGTCGATGCGCGCGCGTTCGAATATGTCGCGCGGACGTTCAACGCTCGCTTTGGCCGCCCGTTGCGCGCCGTCGGAAGATTTGAACCGGGCGGCGGCAACGTCTGGCTCGATCGAAAAGGCAAACGCGAACCGCTGGAACCCGGCGGCTACGACCACCTGCGCAAACTTCGATAGCGAAAACCACACTTGAGACGTACAAAAGAGAAAGCCGAGCTTCGCTCGGCCTACTACATTTGAATCGCGGCAGTCGAGATAGATCTCGACCGCTCCTTAAATGCGCTAGACTGCGCGGGTGACGCGCTTCGATTTCAGGCAGGTCGTGCAGACCTTCGCGGTCTTGACCGTGCCGCGCTCGCGGATGCGGACTGATTGAAGATTCGGCAGCCAGCGCCGGCGCGTCTTGCGCATCGAGTGGCTGACGTTATTGCCTGCGACCGGACCTTTTCCGCACACATCGCATCGTTTGGCCATGATATGATCCCTTTGAAACAACAGGTCGCAACGCGACAACCAACGTATGATACCACAAGCAGAGATGGCCTTCAAGGGCTGGATTTAGACAATAGGCGGGACATGATCGTAGAGCAAGTTACGACCTGCGACGGACGGCGATTTTCCGACTTCGTCGTCGCCGGCACGTACTTCTTGCGCAAGTACCGCACGATCATCAACGATCTGAACGTCTTCCCCGTGCCCGACGGCGACACGGGCACGAACATGTTCTTCACCGTCCGCAGCGCGATGATCGAAGCGCGCAAAGCGCGCACGGCAGACCTCTCGAAAGTCGCCGCCGCCGCCGCACAAGGCGCGCTCATGGGCGCGCGCGGCAACTCCGGCGTCATCATCTCGCAGATGTTCCGCGGTTTCGCACACGCCGTCCGCCACAAAGAATCCGTCCAGACGATCGAGTTCTCGTCCGCGCTCGGCGAAGCCGTGCAAGCCGCTCGTCAAGCGTTGCTCAAACCCGTCGAAGGCACGATCCTCTCCGTCGCTGCGGCAGCTCACGAAGCCGCATTCAAAGCGGCGGTACGCGAGCGTTCGTTCCTTCCCGTCCTTCATGCGCTCGTCGACGCTGCAGAAGAAGCGCTCGAGAAAACGCCCGAGCAGCTCGCTGTTCTCAAAGAAGCGAAGGTCGTCGACGCGGGCGGCGCCGGCTTCCTCTACTTCATGGAAGGCGTCATCCGGATGCTGCCCGGCCGGGCGCCGTACACGACGGCGTTCCCGCGCAAGCCGGTGCGCAAGACGACCTTCACGCAGCGGCAGAAAGTCGAGAACAATCGCTTCTGTACGGAGTTCGTCATCGTCGCACCGACCGCCACCGAAGAGCAGATGCGCACGCTGCTGACGCCGCACGGCGATTCGCTCATCGTCGCAGGCGGCGATGGAGCGATCCGCGTCCACATCCACACGGACTATCCGCAAGAGGTCGCCGGCGTCGCCGGCAAGTTCGGCGATGTCCAGAAGCTCAAGGTCGACAACATGGAGGAGCAGCATAACGTCCTCGTCGTCGACCGCGAAGCGAAACCGCGCGGAATCGTGGCGGTCGTGCCCGGCGAAGGCTTTGCGAAGATCTCGAAAGAGCTCGGCGCCGACGTCACCGTGCTCGGCGGCGCGACGATGAACCCGTCGGTCAAAGATCTGCTCGTCGCAGTCAACAAAGTGCTCGCGCCGGTCGTCTACCTGCTTCCGAATGACAAGAACGTCGTGCTCGCCGCGCGCGAGGTCGACAAGCTCACGGATCGCAAAGTCGTCGTCGTGCCGACGCGAACCGTCGTCGACGGCGTCGCCGCGCTCTTCGCGCTCGTCAATCTGCCCGAGGATGCGACGCCGACGCCCGAAGAGATCACCGGCGAATCGCAGATCGTCGCGAGCGGTACGATTTTCCAAGCCGGGCGCGATGCCGAGATGGGCGGCGTCGCCGTCAAACGCAGCCAACTCGTCGGAGCGCTTGATGCGAGAAATGGAACTCCCGACTCGCTCGTCGCGGGAGCGGACGCGCCGTCGATCGCCGTCGCGATGATCTCGTCCGCCGCCGCGGGTGACGGGAGCCTTGCGACGATCTACTACGGCGGCGGCCGCAAGCTCAAGGATGCCGAGGATATCGCGTCCGTCATACACGAGGCGTATCCTTCGATGACCGTCGAGACGTACTACGGCGGTCAGCCGACGTCCGATTTCGTGATCTCGGTTGAGCGCTGAAACTCCTCGCATAGCGATCGACGCGATGGGCGGCGACAACGCGCCGCGCGAAATCGTCGCCGGCACGCTGCAGGCGGCGAAAACTTTCGACGCGCGCTTCATCCTCGTCGGCGATCAAAAGCAGATCGAGCCGCTCGTCGACGCGGCGTCGCGCGCGAAAAACGTCGACATCGTCCATGCCGGCGAAGTCGTCGCCATGGACGAAGCGCCTGTCGCAGCCGTGAAGCGCGGCGGCGTCACATCGATGGCGAAATCGTTCGAGCTCGTCCGCGATGGCGACGCCGACGCCGTGTTCTCCGCCGGCAACAGCGGAGCGTTTCTCGCGTTCTCGATGATCCGGCTTCGGCCGCTTGCCGGCATCGCGCGCCCGGCGTTCGCGACGATCTGGCCCGCGCGAAACGGACCGATGGTCGTCCTCGACGCCGGCGCGAACGTCGACTGCAAGCCCGAATGGCTCATGCAGTTCGCGATCATGGGCAGCGCGTATTCGCATGCCGTGCTCGGTGTCGAAAAGCCGAAGGTCGGCTTGCTCTCGATCGGCGAGGAAGAGAGCAAGGGGAACGAGCTCATCGATGCGGCGACGCCGTTGCTCGCCAGTGCGCCGATCGAGTTCGCCGGCAACGTCGAAGGCCGCGACTTGCTGCTGGGAAACGTCGACGTCATCGTCTGCGATGGATTCGTCGGCAACGTCGCGCTCAAGCTCGCGGAAGGTGCGGGTGAATACATCTTCGGAGCATTGAAGGAAGCTGCGACGACATCGCTCGGCGCGCGGATCGGCGCGATGCTCCTCCGGCCGAAGATCCGCGAGATCCGCGGACGCATGGATTATCGAGAGTACGGCGGCGCGCCGGTGCTGGGTGTGCGCGGCGTGAGCTTCGTCGGTCATGGCCGAACCGATGCGAAGGCCGTCGTCAGTGCGTGCCGCGCGGCGTTTCGCGCCGTCCACGAGGATCTCGTCGGCACGATCGCCCGTGCGATCGCAAAAGTGAACGGCGCGGAGGCCGCGCGATGAGCGGCCGCGTCGCGATCGTCACCGACTCGACGTCGGATCTCGGACCGCTCGCCGTCCAGAACGGCATCGAGGTCGTGCCGCTCACAATCCGGTTCGGCAACGAAGAGTTCCGCGACGGGGTCGATCTCACGGAGACCGAGTTCTACCGCAAGCTCGACGAGAGCACGACGACGCCGATCACCGCTCAGCCGTCGCCGGCCCTTTTCGCGCAGACGTATCGCCGTCTGCTCGACGGCGGTGCCGAAAAGATCATCTCCATCCACTTGCCCGCGACGCTTTCCGGTACGATCAACGCCGCGGCGATCGCCGCGAATGAGATCGGTGAAGAAAAGGTCGACGTCATCGACTCGAGGACGGCGACCGCCGGACTCGGCATGCTCGCACTCGACGCGGCACGGCGCGCGAGAGCAGGCGAAGACGCAGCGACGATCGCGGCAGCGATCCGCGCCGATGTGCCCAAGGTGCAGCTTTTCGCGACGATCCCGTCGCTCACGTACCTCGCTCGCGGCGGCCGCATCGGCCACTTGAGCGGACTCGTCGGCAACGTCCTCAAGATCGTGCCGATCCTGACGTTGGTCGACGGCACGCTAAAGGAGTACGCAAAGGTGCGGACGTTCGCGCGCGCAGTGGATCAAGTCGTCGATATCGCGACCGCTCGGCTCGCCGGCGCGCAGGGCGCACGCGTCGCCGTGATCCACAGCATGTCGCCCGATCTCGCGCAAAAGGTATCCGATCGGCTATCGGCCGCCGCCCGGCTCGGATCGATCTACATCTGCTCGCTCGGGCCGACCGTCGGCACGCACGCCGGGCCTGGAGCGGTCGGCACGATCTTCATCGTGTGATCCGACATGAGCCCCGATCGCCTCGCCGCCGGCGATGACACCGCCGGCTGCTACGTCCACCTCCCGTTCTGCGACCGCATCTGTCCGTATTGCGACTTCGCCGTCGTGCGCCACGTCCGCGAGCGCGTTGAACGATACATGTCGGCGCTCGCGCGCGAGATCGATACGAGCTCGCGCCCTCGCAAACCGGTGCGCACGATATTTCTCGGCGGCGGAACCCCGAGCGCGCTCGATGCCGGTACGCTCGAGCGGCTGCTCGCCGCGTTGTTCAAACGCTTCGATATCGAGCCCGGATCGATCGAGTGCTCGCTCGAAGCGAACCCGAGCCGAAACATCGACGATTTGCCGAAGTGGAAAGGCGCCGGCGTCACGCGTCTTTCGATCGGCATCCAATCGCTCGACGACGGCGATCTCCACAAGCTCGGCCGCGAACATTCCGCCGCGCAAGCCGAAGCGTTCGTGCGCGCTGCACACACTGCTAGGTTTGCGAGCGTTTCGATCGATCTCATCGCGGGCGTTCCCGGCCAGTCGCCCGATTCGTTCGCGAGGACGTTGGAGCGCGCGATATCGCTCGAGCCGGATCACGTCTCCGTCTACGGATTGACGATCGAGCCGTCGACGCCGTATGCGTCCTGGCACGCACGCGAACCCGATGCGTTTCCCGACGATGACGCCGTCGCAGAAATTTTGAGCACAACGCACGTCCTTCTACCGAGCGCCGGGTACGAACACTACGAGCTGTCGAACTTCGCGCGTCCGGGTCACCGCTGCCGGCACAACATCGGTTATTGGCGCCAGCGGGATTGCATCGCGTATGGAATGTCTGCGGCGGGCTACGAAGACGGTGAGCGCTATCGCAACGAACGCGACTTCGACGCGTATTGCAAAGCGATAGAAGCGGGTGCATCTCCGTGCGCTGAGGTCGAACGGCTCGACTTCAAGCGCAGGATTGGGGAAGCGGCGATGCTGGCGCTGCGGACCGCCGAAGGGATAGGCGATGCGGACTTCAAGCGGCGCTTCGATATAGATGTGACCATCGCGTTTGCAGCCGCGAGAAAAAAATGCTCGGACGCCGGGCTTCTCGAAGTGGACGGCCATGGGGCGAGGCTGACCGCTAAGGGTCGCCTGCTCGCCAACGACGTCTGCGCGGAGTTCTTGATCCCGCAGATCGACGAACCGTCAGAACAACCCTCGAAGGGAGCGCCGATCGCTTGAGCGGCCTTGCACGAGCCACTATCGCCGTCCTCGCCGGACTCATCGGCTGGATGATCGCGCGTTTCGTGGCACATCTGACGCCGATGGAAGATAACGTCGTCGAGTGGGGCGGGGCGCTCGTCCTCGCGGCGATCGCATACCTCATCAGCCCGCAGATCGGCCGCACGCTCGATCGAGCGGCGTCGGTCGTCGAGCTGAGCCTCGGCGGGATGTCCGCGTACGAAGCGCTCTCCGGCGCGATCGGTCTGCTCATCGGCCTCATCATCGCGTACTCCGTACGCGGCGCGTATCAAGATCTCCATATGCTCGACCGCTACGGCCCCGAGCCGTTCTACGCGCTTTGGCTGCCCATCGTCGCCTTCTTCGCATTCCTCGGTTTCCGCATCGGACGACAGCGGGCGAGGCGGACGACGACGGTGCAAGAAAAATTGCTCGACACGTCGGTCATCATCGATGGGCGCATCGTCGACATCGTCAGCTCGGGTTTCGTCGACGGGCCGCTCGTCGTGCCGCGCTTCGTCCTCGGCGAACTGCAGATGCTCGCGGATTCCGCCGATCCGATCCGGCGCGCGCGCGGCAAGCGCGGCCTTGAGGTGCTCGAGCGTCTGCGCGCGGCGAGCCGTGATTTCCAGGTCGTCGATCAGCAGGCCGACGATCACGACGTCGACGGGAAGCTCGTCACGCTCGCGCGACGCCGCAGCAGCAGGATCCTGACGAACGACTACAACCTCAATCGCGTCGCGAAGTTGCAGGGCGTCGGCGTCCTCAACATCAACGAGCTGAGCAACGCCGTGAAAGCCGTGGCGCTTCCGGGCGAAGAGATGGCCGTCAGCATCATCAAGGAAGGCAAAGAGCAGAACCAGGGCGTCGGCTTTCTCGATGACGGCACGATGGTCGTCGTCGAGAACGGACGCGAGCGGAAGGGCGAGCAGGTCGGCATCGAAGTGACGTCAGTGCTGCAGACCGCCGCCGGCCGTATGATCTTCGCGAAACTGAAGCGTTGAGTCACGTGACCGCCATCGTCGCAGCCGCCGGGCGCGGTTCGCGGCTCGGCGTGCGCAAGCAGCTCCTCGACCTGTGCGGCAAACCCGTCGTCGCCTGGTGCCTCGAGGTCATCGCTCGATGCCGGTCTATCTACGATATCGTCGTCGTCTGCGAACCGGACGAACGCGAACAGTGCGAACAGGTCGCGCGGGAGACGTGCAAGACGAAGCTCCGTGCCGTCGTCACCGGCGGCGACCGGCGTCAAGACTCCGTACTCGCCGGATTGCGCGCATCGATGCCCGACGCCGATTACGTCGTCATCCATGATGGCGCCCGGCCGTTCGTCACCGAAGACATGATCGATCGCGCGCTCGCCGCGGCGAAGATGAGCGGAGCGAGCGTCGTCGCCGTCCAGGTGAAAGACACGATCAAGCAGGTGAGCGACGCCGGGATCGTCACGCGCAGCCTTCCACGCGAGACGTTGTGGGCTGCGCAGACGCCGCAAGCGTTTTCGGTCGACGCGCTCTCGCGCGCATACGTCGTGGCTGAAGCTGAAGGTTTCGTCGCGACCGATGATGCGATGCTCGTCGAGTGGGCGGGGACCGGTCAAGTGAGCATCGTCGAAGGCTCGTACGACAACTTGAAGATAACGACGCCGGACGATCTCATCGTCGCCGAGCAGATCGTCCGCCGGCGAGCGGCCTCGACCGCATGAGAGCAGGGCTCGGCTACGACGCGCATCCGCTCGTCGCGGATCGGCCCCTTATCCTCGCCGGCGTCGAGATCCCGTTCGGACGCGGGCTCGAAGGCTTTTCCGACGCTGACGTCGCCGCGCATGCGATCATCGATGCGATTCTCGGCGCCGCCTCGCTCGGCGACTGCGGCACGCACTTCCCGAGCGGCGATCCGAAATATGCCGGCGCACGCAGCGTCGAGCTGTTGCGCCAAGCGGTCGGGTTCGTCGGCGATGCCGGCTTTGTCGTCGGCAACGTCGACTGCACGATCGTCGCTCAGCGGCCGTCGCTTGCGCCGTTCGTCGTCCGCATGCGCGAGGAGCTTGCCAAAGCGATCGGCATCGACGTCGGCCGTGTCAGCGTCAAAGCGAAGCGGACCGAAGGTCTCGGATTCACCGGCAGCGGCGACGGGATCGAAGCGTATGCTATCGCGATGATCGAGGATAAGCGATGAGCGCCCTCGTCCGCGTCCGGTTCGCGCCGGCACCGACCGGTTCGCTCCACGTCGGCGGCGCTCGCACCGCGCTCTTCAACTACTTGTTCGCGCGCGGCCAAAACGGCACGTTCGTCCTCCGATCCGAAGATACCGATCTCGCGCGTTCGTCGGTGGAATCCGAACGCGTCATCGAGGATGATCTTCACTGGCTCGGACTCGATTGGGATGAGGGCGTCAATCGCGGCGGCCAGTACGGTCCGTACCGACAGACCGAGCGACGCGATCGGTATGGGCTCAACGCCGCGCGGCTGCTCGAGACCGGAGCGGCGTATCCGTGCTACTGCACGCCGGAAGAGCTCGAAGCCGATCGCGCGGCGGCCGAGGCGCGTGGAGAAGCGCCGAAATACTCGGGCCGCTGCCGCGAGTTGACCGAGGCGGAGCGCCGTGGGTTTGAACGTGAAGGCCGCAAGGCGGCGATCCGCTTCCGCATGCCCGAGCGCGACGTCTATGTCGAAGATCTCGTGCGCGGGTCGGTCCATTTCCCGGCCGGGTCGATCGGCGACTTCGTCATCGTGAAGTCCGACGGCAACGCGGCATACAATTTCGCCGCCGTCGTCGACGACAGCGAGATGGCGATCACGCACGTCATCCGCGGCGACGAGCATCTGCCGAACACGCCGCGTCAGGTGAGCCTGTACGAAGCGCTCGAGCTGCCGCTGCCGCTCTTCGCGCACGTCTCGATGATCCTCGCGCCCGACCATCAGAAACTGTCGAAGCGGCACGGCGCGACCGCGTTGAGCGAATATCGCGAGCAAGGGTTTCTCGCGCCGGCGCTCGTCAACTATCTCGCGCTCTTGGGATGGTCGCCCGGCGACGACCGCGAGTTCTTCGTTCTCGACGACCTTGCTCGGACATTCTCCATCGATCGCGTGAGCAAGAGCCCGGCCGTCTTCGATCATGCGAAGCTGCGCTGGTTCAACGCGCACTATCTGCGCGCGATGCCGCTCGAGGAGCGCGCTAGCCTGTTCGCGGATTGGGCCGCGCGCGATCCTCACATCGCGCAAGCGCCCGAGCTGAGCGACCCGCAATGGCGCGCGCGCCTTGCGACGGCGATCGGCGATCATGTCGAAACGCTTTCCGATGTCGCGCCTGCAGTGGATGAGCTGCTCCGCGACGACGTCACGCTCGGCGATTCGGCCCGCGATGTTCTAAGGGAAGCGCCCGCGCGATCGCTGCTGACGGATCTTGCAAGCGTGGCACGCAGTTCTAACGCCGATGAATTCGCCGGCGCGACATCGCGCGATGGTCTAAATGAATTGGGCCGCCGACACGGCGTCAAGGGCAAAGCGCTGTTCCAACCCATACGACTTGCTGTGACGGGGAGCGAGCATGGCATCGAATTGCCGCTGTTGTTGCCGCTGCTCGGTCCCGCACGCGTCGCGTCACGCATAGGGTCTGCGCTGTCGCAGGATTCGTGAACGTCGCACCAAACTAGCGTGCGTGATGACAATGGTGACGCGTCTCATCCACGAATACTGCCCCGGCTGCTGCTGCCTCTGCAAGTCCTGCTGCTGTTGTTGAACGCGGCTACCGCCGCCCGCCTCGCGTTTCACCTATCACCGTAAAGCAGGACTCCATGCGTCACGAATCGTTCTTCCAGTCCATCCGCCGCGACTGGCACGCGTGCTTCGAGCGCGATCCGGCCGCACGCAATTGGCTGGAAGTGCTCTTATGCTATCCCGGATTCCATGCGATCTTCTGGCATCGGCTCACGCACCCGCTCCATCGTTGGGGTGTGCCGGTTCTGCCGCGGATCATGTCGCAGATGACGCGCTTTTTCACCGGCATCGAGATCCATCCGGGCGCCGAGATAGGATCGGGATTTTTCATCGATCATGGAATGGGCGTCGTCATCGGCGAGACGTCCGACGTCGGACGCGACTGCACGCTCTACCAGGGCGTGACGCTCGGGGGCACGAGTTTGCAGCGCGGTAAACGGCATCCGACGCTCGAGGACGGCGTCGTCTGCGGCGCCGGAGCGAAGATCATCGGGGCGGTCGTCATCGGAGCGCGTTCGAAGATCGCGGCGGGCGCTGTCGTCGTGAAATCCGTCGGTCCTGACTCGACGGTCGTCGGTGTACCGGGCCGTGTCGTCATGCAAGGCGGCAAGCGCGTCGAAGAACCGATCATCCCACAAGTCGACATGCCGGATCCGGAAGTCGAAGACGTCGCAGCGCTCACCGCGCGCATCGACGCGCTGGAGGCGAGGATCCGCGCAACCGAAGGGCAGCATGGCACTACGCCTCTATAACAGCCTGACGAGGAGCGTCGAACCGTTCGAGCCGCGCACGAGCGGCTCGGTCGGCATCTATGTGTGCGGCATGACGCCGAGTTTCCATCCGCACCTCGGCCACGCGCGGACATTCCTCACCTTCGACGTGCTGCGCCGGCATCTCCGCAATCGCGGCTACAAAGTCACGTACGTCCAGAACGTCACCGATATCGAAGACAAGATCATCGAGCGCGCGGCGGCGGAAAACGTGCCGTGGCAGGCGATCGTCGATCGCTACTACGGCGAGTACAAGAGATGCGCGGCGATACTCGGGATCGAGTCGCCCGACATCGAGCCGTACGCCACGCACGAGATGGCTGGAATCGTCGAGACCATCGACCAGCTCGTCGCGCGCGGCGATGCCTACGAGACGGGCGACGGCGTCTATTTCTCCGTGCAGTCGTTTCCGCGCTATTCCGAGTTGAGCTACCGCGACATCGAAGAGCTCCGCGCCGGCGCACGTGTCGCCAAACGTGAGGAGAAACGCGATCCGATGGACTTCGCCGTGTGGAAGAAGGCGAAGCCCGGCGAGCCGTCTTGGCCGAGTCCATGGGGACCCGGACGACCAGGCTGGCACATCGAGTGCTCTGCGATGGCGCGCCGTTATCTCGGCGATCAGTTCGATATCCACGGCGGCGCGACCGATCTCATCTTCCCGC
>DASQJC010000019.1:0-3788 GCA_035631255.1 Candidatus Eremiobacteraceae bacterium
TCGCGATTGTTGAGCGGAATGCGGCCGAGAACCTCGATCTTGCCGCCGAGGTGGGCGAGAAACGTCCGATCGCTGACGTCGACGACGCGCGTGCCTTCGATCGCGGAGATCTCTTCGACGACGCGCTTAAGGTGGTCTTCATCTCCGACTTCGATCGTGATGTCGCGGACCGCTGAGCGTCGCGTCGCCTGGCTCACGTCGACGGCGCCGATGCGCCCGCCCACGCGCGCGATGGCATCGGCGATTTTCGCGAACGTGCCGATCTGCCGCGACTGTTCGACGCGGACAACGGCAGAAAAACCGATCTTCATGTCGTGATGGGTCACGCTGCGGCCTCCGGCCGCCACGCTTCGACCTGCGGGGGGCGGCACCCACCGCGCCGTCGAAGGATTTTGCCGCGCCCGCCGCGTCGCGAGCGCCGTCCCTTGCGCGGCTCATACCCTGAGCTGCGGCCGGACGCGCACAGGGCAGACCGGAGATCACTCATCAGTGCGTCGTTTCATCGCCGTCGCCGTCGCCTTGACGATACTCTCCGCCCCTGTCAGCGGATGTTCTCAACCGATCGATACCGGCAGCTCGGTGCCGGCTCAGTCGCAACCGTTCGTCGCATTGCTCGCGCTCATCGGGCTCGGCATCGGCCTCACCGCATGGCATCATCACAACTTGGAGCACGAGGGTTCGGGCGGAGGCAGCGGACCTATCCTCGGCGCGCAGTTCAGCCTTGGACCGCTCATCAGCGGCTATAAGGCCGTCGATCTGGTGGTTGATCCGGTGAATGTCGCACTCGGCGCGCTCGAGGTGCCCGCAGGCGGCGGTGGTACTGGCAAATTCACCGAGATCCAAGCGTTCAGCGGCACCGCTCAGTCGTTCGGCACGTATACGCTTCCCGCGAACTATTCACCGGCAGCGGTGGCGATCGATGCGAACGGGCTCGCGTGGTTCGTCGACGCGAGCGGCAAGATCCAAGGTTGCGCGGTGATGTCGCCGGGCACTTCGGGGACGTGCACTTCACAGGGCACGTTCTCTGACGGACTCGGTGCGGGATCGCGTTCGATAGCTGTCGATGTCAATGGTTTCATCGTCGTGATCATCGATGGCGGCAGCGGCACCGTGAAATGGTGGGCGACGCAAGGTGGCGCGGCGACCGGCACCGGTACGTACACCTCAGCGTCGACATCGCCGATATACGCCGCCGATTCGATCAAATTGACGACGACGCCGCCGGCCGGCTTCACCGTCTTCCATCAAGACGGATCGTCCGACGTGATCTCGTTCGCACAGAACGGCTCGACGCTGTCGATCACCGTCCAGGCGAACTTCAACTACCAACCGCCGTCGCTCGTCGGCTTATCCGATTTCGGCTCCGAAGTATCGGGCAAAGACGCGTTCTATGGATTCACCGGAGCACCCGCGGGATCGTACTCCATGACGAAGTACGAGACGACGAGTTCGGTGGGAGTCGGCTCTGCGACAGCGACGTCGCAGCTCATCGACCACGACGGCCAGGTCGGCAATCCGGGCAGCGCTCCGTTCACCGCTCCGCTCGCCTCGCCGCAGCTCGACACCGGCGAAAACGCGATCTGGGCGATCGACGCAGGCGGCCGCATCGTCAACTTCACCCCGTTTTAGTGTGTAGTAGGCCGAGCGAAACTCGGCGTCGTTAAGCGGCCTTTGCGGGTGAGCCGAAACCTTGGCGCTGCTGCGCGCCCCATTGCTTCTGACCGCGTAGCCAGTCTATAGTGCCCTTGAGGCGCCACCATAAGGTCAGCTGCCGGTAGCCGAAATTCTCGATCACCGCATAGAAGTTGAGTGTCAGCAGTTCTTTCCAGCGCGGGTAGCGATGGAACGATGCCTCTTCCAAGAGCACCGAGCTCACCGATAAGATGATGCCGAAGACGACGGCGCACATCGTATAAAGGAAGGCGTTGATCGGCGCGAGCAGGCCGAGCATCGCGGCGAGCGGCAGCAAGATGTAGCCCGAGAGCTCGACGACCGGGCCGAGCGCCTCTATGAAGAGGAAGTACGGCATCCCGAACCAGCCGACGCGCCCGTAGGTCCGGTTGAAGAAAATGTCTTTATGCTTCAGCAGCACTTCGAACATGCCGCGGTGCCACCGGTTGCGTTGACGCCCGAGGGTCTGCCACGTCGCGGGCACCTCCGTCCAGCAGACGGTCTGCGGCACGAAGAGCACCTCGTATTCGCGCTTCTGCTCTTTCAAGTAGCGAACGATCTTGACGACGAGTTCCTTGTCTTCGCCGACCGTGTCGGTCGAATAACCGCCCACGATCTTCGCAGTCGCCTTGTGGAACAGCCCGAACGCGCCTGATACGATGAGCATGACGTTGAGCGCCGACTGCGCGGTGCGGCCGCACAGAAACGCTCGCATGTACTCGACGATCTGGAAGATCTCGATCGGTCTGCGAGGCAGCCCCACCGATTCGACACGACCCTTCACGACGCGACAACCGTTCGCGGCACGGATGATCCCGCCGGTGACCGGCACGAACTTCGTCCGGTCGAGCATCGGCTTGACGACGTGGAGGAGCGCATCTTCTTCGAGCAGCGCGTCGGCGTCGACCGTGCAGAACAGCGGATAGCGCGATGCGTTGATGCCCGCGTTGAGCGCGTCCGCTTTGCCGCCGTTCTCTTTGTCGACGACGATGAGCTTCGGATAACGCGGCGACGCGTATAGTCCGCGCACCGGCTTGCTCTTCACCGAGTTCTCAAACGTGAACTCGAGACGCTCCATGCCGAACGCTTCGATGAGGAACTTGAGCGTATCGTCCTTCGAGCCGTCGTTGATGACGACGACTTCGTGCTTGCTGTATTTCAACCGGAGCAATGAACGAACCGACTCGACGATCGTCGCGCCTTCGTTGTACGCGGGGCAGAGGATTGAGATCGGCGGCACGAGCCGCGATCGGAATATCTGTTCGAGCCGCTCTTTGTCGCGCGAGCGCAAATACGTCCGTACTTCACCGAGCGCGAAGAGCGTGAACACGAGGTAGACCATGTCGACGAAGATGACGTAGAAGAACACGACGTCGTTGAAGCCGAGGATGATCTTGCGCAACAAGAGATGGATCGGCGACTCGTCGGCGACGAGCACCGGGAGCAAGGCGTAAATGGCGGCCATCATCGCGCGACCGCCGTATTGGCCGTCTTCGCGGCCGACGCGATGAGGTGGTGCTGCAGCGCGGAGACCGATGCGCGGCGAGCAGGCGAATCCGGCGCTTCGATCATCGCACGCGCGAGTAGCCGACGGCCATCTTCGCCGACTTTGACGAGCGCCTCAGCCGCATGTTGGCGCACCCACCACACGCCGTCGTGCAGGCCTTGCTCCAAAGTGCCGAGATAGCGCGCTCGCGACGACCGGTCGCGCGGCGCGCCGAGCGCTTCCAAAGCCTTCATGACACGGACGCGGACGAACCACGCCGGATCGGCGGCGGCTTTCATCACCGCTTCGGTCGCTTCGATCGCACCCGCCCGGCCGAGCGCTTCTGCCGCACGTGCGCGGACCTCGGGCGATGCGTGTGTCAGCGCGCGGATCGCAGGATCGAAGTCCGACATCCAGCCGATGTCGGCGAGGATGTCGAGCGCGAGCGCCGACATGCGGACGTCGTCATCCTCGACGGCTGCGGTGAGCGCGGGCACCGCCATCATGCCCATGCGGGCGAGCACTTCGGCTACGCGCACCTGTTGGAAACGCGTCGGATCGCGCAGCGCCTTGAGCAGATGCGCGACCGCGGGTTCCGCGCCGACGACGCCGAGCGCTTCGGCTGCGGTGA
>DASQJC010000020.1:0-3528 GCA_035631255.1 Candidatus Eremiobacteraceae bacterium
GTCATGAGCAACAGCGAGCTCGGCAAGGGCATCTCGAAGACGACGTTCCCAGGCATCCAAGGCGGACCGCTCATGCACGTCATCGCAGCAAAGGCGGTCTCTTTCGGCGAGGCCCTGCGTCCGAGCTTCCGCGAATACGCGGCGCAGATCATCGCCAACGCACGCGCCCTCGCGGCCGGATTGCAATCGCATGGCCTGCGCATCGTCACCGGCGGCACGGACAACCACCTCATGCTCGTCGACGTCTCCGTCCGCGGTCTCAACGGCAAAGAAGTCGAAGCGTATCTCGACGAGATCGGCATCACCGTCAACAAGAACACGATACCATTCGACAAGAATCCGCCCGCGGTCGCGAGCGGCGTCCGCATCGGCACGCCCGCGATCACGACGCGCGGCATGAAAGAAGCCGAGATGACCGAGATCGCCGACATCATCGGCGATGCGATGAGCGACGTCCACAAGCGAGCGGCCGTCGAAAGCTTCCGCGCGCGCGTCTACGAACTCACCGGGCGCTTCGGCGTTCCCTGATAGGTGACGATGGGCGACTCGACTCTCGCCGGCATGACCGTCGTCGACCATCCGCTCGTGCACGACAAGCTCGGGCGGCTTCGCGACGCCGCGACGAAGAGCAAAGAGTTCCGCGAATTGTGCATCGAGCTCGCGACGCTCATGGCATATCCTGCGACGCTCGATCTCGAAACGACGGCGACGCAGGTCGCCTCGCCTATCGACTGGGCATCGGCGCGCGAGCTCGTCCGCGTGCCGATCCTCGTACCTATCTTGCGCGCCGGCCTCGGGCTCGTGCCCGGATTCCACGCGCTCATGCCGCAAGCGCACGTCGCTCATGTCGGCATCTATCGCGATCCGGACTCGCTCAAGCCCGTGCCGTACTATTCGAATCTGCCGGACGATCTGCGCGGCAGGCGCGCCTTCGTCCTCGACCCGATGCTCGCGACCGGCGGATCGGCGATCGCGACGATCGACTTGCTCATCGAGCGCGGCGCGGCGATCGAAGACCTGCGCTTCATCTGCATCATCGCTGCGCCTGAGGGAGCGAACGCGCTGCACGAAGCGCACCCTGGTTTGCGTTCGTTCACGTGCGCTGTGGATCGCCATCTGAACAACCACGGCTACATCGTGCCTGGTCTCGGCGACGCTGGCGATCGACTCTTCGGTCGCGGCGCGGGCCGAGCGCCTCAGACGCGCACGGGAGTGCTGCGATGATGACGGCGCAGATCCCGTCGGTCGATCGTCCGTCCTGGGACGAGTACTTCATGAACATCGCGAAGGCCGTCGCGTCACGATCGACGTGCTCGCGACGCAGCGTCGGCGCGCTCGTCGTCAGAGAGAAGCGCATCCTCGCGACCGGCTACAACGGCGCTCCGGCCGGATTGCGCCATTGCGACCACACGGACGGCGGCGACATGCGCGACGGCCATTGCGCGCGATCGACGCACGCCGAGCAGAACGCGATTGTCCAAGCGGCGCGACACGGCACGATGATCGACGGCGCGACCGTGTATTGCACCGCGCAGCCGTGCCTGACGTGCGCGAAGCTGCTCGTCAACGCCGGCGTCAAGCGAGTCGTCTACGACGGTGACTATCCCGACGAGCTCGCCGTTTCGATCCTCCGCGAGGCGAACATCGCGCTCGACCGCTTCGGCGATGGAACGGCCGCGCGATGACGACCGCGATCCATCCGCCCGCCGGGCTCATCGACATCAACATCTGGTGGCTGTGCGCCGTCACGTTCGGCCTCGCGGCCGCGGCCTGTGCGCTCGTCACGCCGCTCGTGCGCAAGATGGCGTTCGCGGTCGGCGTGTTCGACGAGCCGGACGGCGAGCGCCGCGTCCACGCGCGGCCGACCCCGCGGCTCGGCGGCATCGCGATCTATGTCGGGTTCATGCTCTCGCTCTTCACCGTCCTCAATCTCGCGCTCACGCACACGACGCAAGTCCGCCAATATCTGAGCTACGGCGATCTCGCGCACATCATCGGGCTGCTCTTCGGCGGCACGCTCATGATGGGCGTCGGTTTGTGGGATGACATCATGAAGATGTCACCGCGTCGCAAGTTCCTCGCGCAGCTCGTCGTGTCGGCGATCGCCGTCGTGCTCTACGGCTTCACGATCGTCGACGTCAAGCTGCCGTCGTTCGGGTATCTCGACCTCGCGTGGTTCGCCGTGCCGTTCTCGCTCTTCTGGTACATGGGCATGGTGAACGCGATCAACTTCCTCGACGGGCTTGACGGACTCGTCGCAGGCGTGTCGCTCATCGCCGCGATCACGCTCGTCGTCGTCTCGCTGTGGCACAACGAGTACCTCGTCGCGGTGACGATGTGCGCGCTCGGCGGCGCGATGGCCGGCTTCCTTCCTTATAATTACCATCCGGCGCGCATCTTCATGGGCGACGGCGGGTCGCTCTTCATCGGCTTCGTGCTCGCGAGCGCCGCCGTCATGGGGACGGAGAAGAAGGCCGTCGCCATCTCGCTCATCATCCCGCTGCTCGTGCTCGCCCTGCCGATCGCAGACACCGCCGCGGCGATCTTCCGCCGCATGCGCCGCAAAGCGCCGCTGTTCTCCGCGGATCGCGGCCACGTCCACCACCAGCTGCTCGACCTCGGACTCTCGCAGCGCCAGGCGGTCAACCTCATCTACGTCGTCTGCGGCATGCTCGGCATCATCGCGCTCGTGCTCTCGAGACCGGGAGGCCCGCATCTCTTTTGAGCGCTAAGCTGCGCGTCGCCGCGGTCTTCGGCACGCGACCCGACGCCGTGAAGATGGCGCCGGTCGTCCATGCGCTTTCGTCCGACGAGCGTTTCGAGTGCATCACGATCGCGACCGCGCAGCATCGCGAGATGCTCGACGAAGTGCTCCGGCTTTTCGAGGTCAAGCCGGTCTACGATCTCGAGGTGATGACGGAAGGCCAGACGCTCACCGACGTCACGACGCGCGTGCTCGAGCGGATGTCGAGCGTTCTCCGCGACGCGCAGCCCGACGTCGTGCTCGTCCACGGCGACACGACGACCTCGACCGCGGCCGCGCTCGCGAGCTACTATAGGAAGATCCCGGTGGGGCACGTCGAGGCCGGCTTGCGGACCGACACGATCTACGAACCGTTCCCCGAAGAGATGAACCGCCGGCTCACCGGGGTCATCGCGCAGCATCACTTCGCCCCGACCCCGCTCGCGCGTGAGAACTTGCTGCGTGAAGGCAAGAGGGCCGAATCGATCGTCGTCACCGGCAATACCGTCATCGACGCGTTCCTCTGGGTGCACTCGCGCCTGCGGGCCGAGGACAGATTCGAACCGGCAGCACAGGGCTCGAACAAACCTTCATCGCGGCTCATCTTCGTCGAAGCGCACCGGCGCGAAAATCTCGGCGCGCCGATGGAATCGATCTGCCGTGCGCTGGCAGACGTCGTTCGCCGTCACGACGACGTGTCGATCGTATGGCCAGTGCATCCGAATCCCGAAGTCGTCGAGGTCGTGCGTCGCGTGCTCGACGGCACGCCGCGTGTGCAGCTCGTG
>DASQJC010000021.1:0-2807 GCA_035631255.1 Candidatus Eremiobacteraceae bacterium
GGACCGCGATGAGGACGGTCTCTACCATAGCTAGGGTGTTGCTCGGCATCCAATTCGGTGTCTTGGGCCTTAACGGATTCGTTCCGTTCATACCAGCGCCGCCGCACATCCCGCAGCAGGCCATCGCGTTCGCCACAGCGATGGCAGTGACGCATTTCTCCTATTTCGTCTTCGGTGTCCAAGTCATCGCAGGATTGCTCGTCCTCTTCAACCGATATGTGCCGCTCGCGCTGGTCGCGCTCGGTGCAGTGCTCGCCAACATCTTCGCCTTCCATATCACGATGTGGCCGCAAGCGATCTTCCCGATGCCGATCCTCGCACTCGTGCTCTGGTTCCTCACGGCGTGGCCGATCCGATCGCAGTTCGCGCCGCTCTTCGCTCAGAAAGTCGAGGCCGCTTAGAATGTCGCAGATCATCCCCTATCTATGGTACGAAAAGCAAGCCGAAGAGGCGGTGAATTTCTACGTCTCCATCTTCAAGAACTCGAAGATCGAAACGATCAGCCGCTACGGCGATGCGGGACCACTTGAAGCCGGCCTTGCGATGACGATCGAGTTCCAACTGCTCGGTCAAGACGTCATGGCACTTAACGGTGGGATGGCACCGTCATCCGATGGTCAGCCGCCGGTATCGATGTTCGTCAGTTGCGACACACAAGCCGAAGTCGACGATATTTGGGAGAAGCTGTCCGCCGGCGGAAAGAAGATCCAGTGTGGCTGGCTCGTCGACAAATACGGCATCGCGTGGAACGTCGTGCCGGCCGGCATCGCCGACTATCTCGGCGGCGATGACGAAGCCGGCCGAACGCGCGCCATGAAAGCGATGCTGCAGATGGAGAAGCTCGACATCGACGAGCTTCGCCGCGCCTACGAAGGAGCGCCGGCGTAGTATGGCCGCGGCGGTCGAGATGAATCTCGACCGCTCCTAAGTAACCATAGGTAATGCAAGCGGTCATCCTCGTCGGCGGTGAAGGCACGCGGTTGCGGCCCCTTACCTACGCATTGCCGAAACCGATGGTGCCGATCCTCGGCCGGCCGTTCATCGGCTGGATCATCGAGCGGCTACGGCGCGCAGGCGTCGACGATGTCATCCTCTCTTGTTGCTATCTTCCGGACGTCATCGAAGCGCACTTCGGTGACGGATCCGATTTCGGCGTCAAGCTTCACTACGTCATGGAAGATACCCCACTCGGCACCGCGGGAGCGATCCGCAACGCCTTCGATCTTATCCACGGTCCGATCTTCGTCTGCAACGGTGACATCCTCACCGGTCTCGATCTGCTGAAACTGCTCGAGTCGCACACGAATAACGACGCGCTCGCGACGATCCACACGCGGGCGGTCGAGGATCCGAGCGCGTTCGGCGTCGTCGAGACGGATAAAGACGGACGCGTCAAGCGTTTTGTCGAGAAACCCAAGCCCGGCGAAACCGACGCGCGCGATATCAACGCCGGCACGTACATCCTCGAACCCGAAGCCGTCGAGGCGATTCCTGCCGGCAAGACCGTCTCGATCGAACGCGAGACGTTCCCGCTGCTCATCGAAAAGACAAATCGCGTCTTCGCGGTCTCGACGAACGACTACTGGATCGACGTCGGGCGGCCCGAGACGTACGTCCAAGCGCATCGCGACATTCTCGACGGCAAGTTCGACAGGCCACTCGGTGTCGAGATCCGCCCCGGCGTTTGGTCCGCTGACGGTATGGTGCTCGAATGCGCGACGCTTCAAGGACCAGCATATATCGGCGCGGGCGCGCGGATCGCGCGCGGCGCGAAGATTGAACCGTACTCCGTCGTCTATGACGACGTCAGGATCGCGAACGGCGCGACGATTTCGAACAGCATTTTATGGCCGGGATGTTTCGTGGAAGAGAACGCGGCGGTGCGCGACGCCATACTCGGGCTCGACGTCGTCGTCGACGCCGGCGCAAGCGTTCCGGCGGGGAGCGTCATCGGAAAGGGCGAACATCTCGTGCGCGCCTGATGAATCCGCTCGACTCGCTCAACGAAGAACAACGTGCAGCGGCCGCCCACACCGAGGGCGCCGTTCTTATTTTCGCGGGCGCCGGGAGCGGGAAGACGCGCGTCCTGACGCATCGCGTCGCCCATCTGCTCGCCGAAGAAGCTGCGCCAGCTTACCGCATCATCGCCGTGACGTTCACGAACAAAGCGGCGGGCGAGCTGAAGCAGCGTCTCCGCGCGCTTGTCGGACCGATAGCGCAAGGCCTTTGGGTCGGAACCTTCCATTCTATAGGCGTCAGGGTTCTGCGTCGCGACGGCGCCGTCGTCGGCGTCGCGCCGAATTTCGTCATTTACGACGAAGCCGACCAGCGCCAGCTCGTCCGCGAGATCCTCCGCGACCTCGATCTGGACGAGCGCCACTTCGCGCCGGGCGCGCTCCTCAACGAGATCAGCCGGGCGAAAGAGCGCTGTCTTTCGCCCGCCGCTTATGCGAGTTCGGCGGATGGACGGCTTGCGACGACGGTTAGCTCGGTCTACGCGGAATATCAAAGAAGGCTGACGGTCGCGAACGCGCTCGATTTCGACGACCTCATCATGCGGACGCTTACGCTCATCGAGGGCGACAGCGAACAAGGCAAGGCTTGGCGCGAGCGCTTCCACTACGTCCTCGTCGACGAATATCAGGACGTCAACGAATCGCAATACCGCATGGTGAGCGCGCTCTCGAAAGGGAGCGGCAATATCTGCGTCGTCGGCGACGACGACCAATCGATCTATGCGTTCCGCGGTGCCGACCATCGCATCATTCTCCGATTCGAGCGCGACTTCCCGAACGCGACGACCTTCC
>DASQJC010000022.1:0-4732 GCA_035631255.1 Candidatus Eremiobacteraceae bacterium
GGATTGTGGACAGCAGTTCACCTTCACCGCCGGCGAGCAAGAGTTCTATGCCCAAAAGGGTTTCCAGAACAAGCCGAGCCGTTGCCCGGATTGCCGGGCTGCGCGTAAAGCGCAAAAGGGCGGCGGCGGTCCTCGCTTCAACGGCGGCGGCGGTGGTCAACGGGAGATGTTCCGCACGACCTGCAGCAGCTGCGGTGGCACGGCAGAAGTGCCGTTCCAACCGCGCGGCGACAAGCCAGTCTACTGCCGCGACTGCTTCCAAAGCCACCGGTCCTCGTACTAGCCTCTCCGCTGGGGCGTCGATGATAGTGAACGGCCGTCTCCGGACGGCCGTTTCGCATTTCCGAAAAATGTAGTAGACCGAGCGAAGCTCGGCTAACGTGACGATAAAAATGAAACTCGGCGATTCGATTCCCACGTTCGACGATCGCGTCGAGTGGCTCGATGGGATCAAGCTCGAGCGTCACACGGGTCGTCCATTGCTCGTGCACTTCTGGTCGACTGGCTGTCCGCTTTGCCACGAAGGCTCAGAGCTCGTCAATGAGTGGCGATCGAGGTACGGCGCCGGCGCACTCGACGTCATCGCGGTGTTCGCGCCGCGACCCGAGACGACGTCGTTCGACATCGAAGCCGTGAGGCGCGACGCACGCGACCTGATGCACATCGATCATCCGTGCATCGTCGACAGGCATCGAGACGTTCAGAACTCTTTTGAGTGCCCATATGCGCCCGGTTATTTCGTCTTCGACGCCGACGGAAAGCTCCGGCATCGGCAGATGGGCAACGATGCGCTCGCGAACATCGGCGCGCTCATCGACCGTCTCATCGCCAAGGCTTCATCTTCTTCCGGAGCGTAGTAGATAGCCCTTATGGCTCACGTACTTCCTGAAGTTCGCCCCATATCTATTGAAGCTATCGAAGCGGCGCGCGAGCGGATAAAAGGCACCGTCATCCGCACGCCGCTCATTCGCCTCGATCACGGCGTGCCCAAGCCCGAGATCTACCTGAAGCTTGAGAACCTTCAACCGACGAATTCGTTCAAGCTGCGCGGCGCGGCGAACGCCGTCGCCATGCTGCCTGCCGAACAACGCGCCGAGGGCGTGTGGACGATCAGCGCGGGCAACGCCGGTCAAGGCGTCGCGTACGCGGCACGTGAAGCGCGCGTGCCGTGCACGGTCGTCACGATCGACACGGCGCCGGCGACGAAGGTCGAGCGAATGCAAGCGCTCGGCGCTCGGCTCGTCAAAGCGCCGTTCGACGCGTGCTGGGAGGCGATGGAGAAACGCGAGTTCCCCGGCGTCCGTGGCGTGTTCGTCCATCCGTTCGACGATGACGATTTCGTCGCGGGCAACGCGTCGATCGGCCTCGAGATCATGGAAGATCTTCCAAACGTTTCCGCAGTCCTCACCGCGATCGGCGGCGGCGGACTCATCACTGGTGTGGCGTCGGGCATCAAGGCGCGGTCGAAGCGCGTTCGCGTGCTCGGCGCAGAACCGGAAACCGCGGCGCCGGGTGCCGCATCGTTCGCCGCGAAGGCACCGACGAAGTTCGGGCGCTGGCAAGCGACGTTCGTCGACGGCGCTGGCGGCAAGAGCATCTTCCCACGCATGTGGGATCGGATGAAGGACGTCGTCGACGGATCGATCGTCGTGACGCTCGATGAGGTCAAGCGCGCGATGCGCATCCTCGCCGAACGGTCGCGCGTCATCGCAGAGGGCGCCGGTGCGCTACCGGTAGCTGCTGCCCTTTCCGGCAAAGCCGGCACCGGACCGATCGTCGCCGTCGTCTCCGGCGGCAACATCGACATGACGAAGTTCGCGGAGTTGATCGGCGCATCGTCGACGCACTGAGTTTCGGATGTGGTATGCCGAGCACAGCTCGGCAGCCGAGCTTCGCTCGGCCTACTACATTACAACCCGAAAGACCGCGGCGGTCGAGCTAAAGCTCGACCGCTCCTTCTCTAGCGATGTTTCGGCTAGTGCTTCTTCTTCAGATCCGAGGACGGGTCGTAGATGAGATGCGCTCGTTTTATCGCGGCGAACGGGATCGGTGTCGGCCCCGCATGTGGGTCGCGGATCGTGACCGCTTCATCGGTCACCGTATCGATCGGGCCGTTGAACTCGACGCGATTGCCGATATGCAGCGACGTGATCACTTTCGCCGGCCGACCGCGAAAGCGGCGATAGTGTTCGGGAGTGAGCAGCGGCCGCTCGAGTCCGGCTGACGACACTTCGATCCGATAGTCTTCGATCGGCGGGTCGAGCGCCTCGATCCGATTGATGACGAAGCGGCTGATCCGCGCGCACGCATCGGTGTCCATGCCGCCTTCGCGGTCGACGATGAGACTCAGCACTCGTGTGCGCCCCTCGCGACGGATGAGCGCGCGCAGCACCTCGACGCCGCCGAACGCTGCGGGAACTGACGCGGCGACTTCTTCGAGCTGCGTGCGCATCTACGTCCGCTCCAGCGTGTCGACGTGAACGCCGGCCGCTTCGAGCGCCGCACGAACCGATCGCGCGATGTCGACAGCGCCCGGCGTGTCGCCGTGGATGCAAAGCGTCTGCGCCGTGACCGCGACATTCCCGCCCGACGCCGTTCGAACGGCGCCGGTAATAGAGATGTCCACTGCTTGACGGGCCGCCGCTTGCGGATCGGTGATCAGTGAGCCGGCGATCGATCGAGAGACGAGATGGCCGTCGTCACCGTAAGCTCGATCGCAGAATCCCTCCGCGGCGAACTCGATTCCGTTAGATCGAGCAGCGTCGCCGAACACGGAACCCGCCAGTCCGACAAGGCGCATGACACCGGAACGTCTGACGGCCGAAGCGATCGCCGTCGCGAGCGCGAGGTCACGCGCCGCGTCGTTGTAAAGCGCCCCGTGCGGCTTCACGTGCGTCAGGTGCACACTTTTCTCGTGTGCGATCTTTTGCAGCGCGCCGATCTGATCGAAGACGAAGGCCTCCGCTTTCGCGGGCGAGACGTGCATCGAGCGGCGGCCGAAATTCTCACGGTCAGGGTATGACGGATGCGCTCCGATAGCTACGCCGTGGCGCAAAGCCGAATCGATGGTCGCTCTCATCGTCGCCGCATCGCCCGCATGACCGCCGCACGCGATGTTCGCCGATGTCACGATCTCGAAGAGCGCGTCATCGCCGCTCCCGTTCCCCGAAGCCGGCGATTCGCCCGCATCGCAGTTGAGGTCGATGCGCAGGCCGGCGTTCAAAGCGACGCTCCTTCTGAGAACCCGCGACCGAGGCGACCGGCACCGGAATCAACCCGCACGCTCGCGAGGGCGCGGATCGCGCGCAGCCGTTCGCCCACCGTGGCGAGCGCAGCACGCGCACCGGCGCGGTCGACCCGCTCGAAGCGCACTTCGTCTCCAGGTCTCACCTGAGCCGCGAGCGGGATGTCCGCGGTGATGACGCACAACGCGACGGGATAGCCGCCTGTCGTCTGATGCTCAGCGAGCAACACGATCGGCGAGCCGTCGCCGGGCAGTTGCACGCACCCCGCGCACACTCCGGCAGAGATCGCGTCGCTTGCGCCGCCGTCGATCGTCGCACCGTCAAGCCGCAACCCTTGACGGCTCGATCGCGCACTCCCGCGAAACGTCGCTGCTAGAAGCTCATCGACGACCGCGGGTCCGAGACGTAACGCATCGGGGCCCGCGAGCACGCGAAGGACAAAAGGCTGACGCATCGCCGGGATTGCACCGGGATCGTATTCCGAAACCGTCATGACTTCGGGCGGCGAGTCGATGGCCAATCGCAGCGGGTCACCCGGTCTGAGCTTCAAACCCCCGAAGCCGCCGCCGACATCGGTCGCAGCGCTTCCGAGAACGTGCTGCACTTCGAAGCCGCCGTCCACCGCGATGTACGAACGAAGACCGGCCGTCGCGGGTCCGATGAGGAGTCGATCGCCGGCTTCGATCACGTGCGAACACCAGGACGACCGCCGTTTGCCACCGATCCACATCGGCGCGTCAGCGCCGGTCAGCGCGATCGTCATGCGGGCGGTGGCGTCGAACGCCGCGCCGTTCATCGTCGTCTCGATGAGCGGGCATCCGTCCGGATTGCCGACGAGCCGGTTTGCTGCACGAGCCGAGTACCAATCGACCGCTCCCGACGGCGAGACTCCCAAGGCGCCTACGCCGCGCCGGCCGAGATCCTGAACGGTCGCGAGCAGACCGCTGTCGACGACGACGAGCCGCCTTGGCTGCATCATGCGGCCGGACCCGTGATGTCGACGCGCGCGGTCTCGTCTAGCGTCGACGCCGGCTCGAAACGCACGATGTCGCCCGGCTCGAGGAGCGCCGGCTGTGGGCGCGTGGGATCGAAGAGCGGCGCGAGCGTGCGGCCGAGCAGACGCCAACCGCCGGGCGACAGGCGCGGATAGATGCCGCACTGGAGGGCGGCGACGCCGACGCTGCCGGCCGGCACTCTCGGTCGTGGGGTCGCGAGCCGGGGTAACGCCAGTGCCGGCGGTAAGCCGAGCATATATGGAAAGCCTGCGACGAAACCGAGGAATGCGACGCGGTAGTCCGGCTTGCAGAGCGCGTCGCGAAAGCGTGCCTCGCGCATCCCGAGCTCGTGCGCGGCGGTCTCGAAGTCGACGCCGAACTCGCCGCCGAAGCGGACTCCGATCGTCACCTGCCGCGCCCTCACCGACTCTGACGCTACGGCGCTTTCCGCTACTCCTCGGACGAGCGCCATCGCGACCGCCTGGTCGAGTC
>DASQJC010000023.1:0-3875 GCA_035631255.1 Candidatus Eremiobacteraceae bacterium
GGCTGCGACTCATCGGACACACGATCGTCTACTTGCCGCCGGTCTTCCCATCGTTCGTGACCGCATGGCTGACGACGGCCGGCGACTGGCGGGCGATCGTTCTCGTCTTCATCAACATCGCGATCGGCGCGCTGATCTACGCGCCGTTCTTCCGAGCGTACGAGAAAGCGGTCGTCGCCGAACCCTCCGAACAGAGCCGCCTGCTTCGCAAAGCCGAAGCGATCCGCGAGCAAGAACGCGAGCACGAGATGAATCCGCGCCCGGAACGCTCGACGCAACCGTGATCGACCAACTCCGAGCGGCGCTTGCGCTCTTCGATCTGCCGGGCGACATCGTCGGTCGGGCAGTCGAGGCCTGCGAGACAGCTGCGCCTTCGTGGGCGGTGCGCGAGGCGAACGCCGTGCAACTCGCGGCGAGAACGGTCAAGGTGTTCTCGGAAGCCGGCATCACCGACGCGCATCTGCAAGGCACGGTCGGATACGGCTATCACGACTTCGGCCGCGAAGCGTACGAAGCGATCCTCGCCCAGCTCGTGGATTCGGAGGCCGCGCTCGCTCGGGTGCAGCTCGTGAGCGGAACGCAAGCGATCGTCGCGAGCATCGCCGCACTTGCCGGGGCTGAAGGCACCATCTGCTCGCTCACCGGCAAGCCCTACGACACGCTACGGCTCGCGCTCACCGATCATCCAAGGGCGCTTCGACCGCGCGGCGAGGGGTACGTCGAGGTTGCTTGGGCCCCAGGACGGGCCCTCGACGAAGGTGCGGCGGCCGCGGCGCTCAGCGCAAAGCCGGCCGTCGCCTTCATCCAGCGTTCGCGCGGCTATGCACCGCGGCCCAGCGCGTCGATCGAGGAGATCGCGCGGCTCGTCGCGCTCTGCAAGCGTCACAGCCCGAGCACCGCTGTCATCGTCGACAATTGCTACGGCGAGTTCGTCGAACCGCGCGAGCCGGGCGCCGTCGGCGCCGACGTCGTCGTCGGTTCACTCATC
Organism: Candidatus Eremiobacteraceae bacterium; assembly: GCA_035631255.1. Lineage (GTDB taxonomy): Bacteria > Vulcanimicrobiota > Vulcanimicrobiia > Eremiobacterales > Eremiobacteraceae > JANWLL01. The sequence continues at coordinate 989 of DASQJC010000023.1, forward strand.
AAGAATCCTGGTGGCGGCATGGCGACGACCGGCGCGTACGTCGCGGGAACGCGCGAGGCGATCGAGCGCATCGCAGAATATGTCTTCGCCCCCGGCCTCGGCTCGAGGATCGGGCCGAGCCTCGAAGCGGTTCGATCGATGTACGCCGGGTTGCACCGCGCGCCGAGAACGGTCGCCGAGAGTCTCAAGACGATGGATTTCGCTGCTGCTCTATTCGCGCGGCTCGGCTACGATGTCGATCCGAAATGCGGTGACGACCGGACCGATATCATCCAAGCGATCCGTCTCGGTTCGCGCGACAAGCTCGAACGCTTCGCGCACGGCTTGCAGCGCATGCTGCCCGTGAACCCGCGCGCGCGGCCGGAGCCTGGGCCGGTGCCGGGCTATGCCGACCCGGTCATCATGGCAGGCGGCGCGTTCATCACCGGTTCGACGATCGAGCTGTCATGCGATGCGCCCTTGCGCGAACCGTTCGAGGTGTATCTCCAAGGCGGTATGGATCTCGTCCACGGCATCATCGCGGTGACGAGCGCCGCAGCCGCGGTCGGAGTCGCGTAGATCAGAGCCGCGGTAGAGGTCGCTGACCCTGTGGATCCGCTAGCCTTTCGTTCTCGGAGCGCTCGAAGCGCTCGAAGCGCGTTCGATCGTCGCGGTCGCCGTAACGGTCGTCGTGGTCGCCAAAACGGTCGTCACGATCGCGGTATCGGTCATCGCGATCGATGTATCGGTCGCCGGAGTCTTCGAGGCGATCGAATCTCTCGCGCCTGTCATTGACGCCATCGCGGTCCTCATCGCATCGAGGCCGTTCCAAATCATCGGCGTCGAGCTGTTCGAAGTAGACCTGCGCGGAATCGACGGGCGATAGATAACTCATGACGTCGGAATCTCCTCGCGGACAAGCCGCAGTGCACCCGCACGAGTATCAAGCGAGCGAGAACGCACGTCAAGTGAGCATCGCGGAGGCAGGCGCAACGCCGTCGCGCGAGAATTATCCTAGCATGACGGGCGATATGCATCGGCGTCAATACGTCAGAGTCGAGGTTTCTTTGCCGGTCGAGTTCTCACTCGAGGGCGAGCGAGCGTCGCACGACGGCGCCGTGTTCGACCTCGGTGCCGGCGGCATGAGGCTCGTCGCCTCGTACGACCTGCCCCCGCGCTCCACGGTCAATTTGAAGTTCCGGCTGCCGGCCGCCGACCGGGGCATCATGGCTCGCGGCCGGGTCGTTCTCAGCTTCTTCCAGCGCAACGAGCAGAAGTTCCACCACGGGATCGCCTTCACGTCGCTCGACCCGAAGGACCGCTCGCTCATCTCCGAGTTCGTCGATCACCAAGAAGCGCGTCGCGCGAATTAGCTCCCGAATCTTAGAACGCGCTCAGGAAAAACCGCAGCGGTCGACCATAAAGGTCGACCGCTCCAACTTTTAGGCCTTTCGGGATTGCGTTACGCTCTCGACTCGCCCATGAACCCGTAGAAATAGTATTCGCTGCCGTCCGACATGATGACGACGACGCGCGTATCCTCGTACATCGCTCTCGCGACTTCCTTACCGGACATCGTATCGAGGATGCCTTGTGCGAAGACTTTCTCAGCTTCGCGGAGCGCGTCGGGGTCGATGTCGAGCAAACTGGAATCTTGGAGATCGTTCACGGTTTCTTGATCGTCCACCCAAAGTTCTCCGGCGGCGAGGCGGCCCAATCCAACTGGCCGGTCGACGCGATGGGTCGCGCGGTACTTCCTTGTACTACCATCGGCTCGGCCGCAGGATAAGATTAGGGCTTTTGCCTCCGCCGCGCGCGAAAAATTACGCCTGCACCCCAGCCGAGGGAGTTCGTTTCCGGCGGCTCGAAACGCGATTTTCCATGTATATCATCGAGGCGATGAACGGTCCGCTCGACGGAAAACAATGGCCTTTTGAACGGGACATCACGATCGGCCGAGACGAACACGTCGCGCAAGCCGCGCTGACGACCGATCGCGCCGTATCGCGACGGCATGCGAGCGTCACCGTCGACGCCGGAGAAGTCGTGCTCTCCGATGCAGGAAGCAGCAACGGAACGATCGTCAGCGGGCAACCGATAGAAACACCCGTGCGACTGCCGCTCGGCCATCCGTTCCGCGTCGGCTCGACGATGCTTCGCGTGTTGGAATTTTCCGGGAGAACCTAGATGCCGACCACCGTCCAGACGTTCGCTGAAAAAAAGCGGCGCGGCGAAAAGATCGCCGTCATCACCGCCTACGACGCGTTGACCGCGGCGATGGTACACGCGGCGGGCATCGATGCGATCCTCGTCGGCGACTCCGCGGCGATGGTCTTCGCCGGTTACGATTCGACCCTGCCGATCACGATGGACGAGATGCTCTACCACACGCGCTGCGTCGTCCGCGGCGCGAAGGGGGCGTTCGTCATCGGCGACATGCCGTTCATGTCGTACCAGGCCGGGCACGATGATGCCGTCCGCAACGCCGGCCGCTTCCTGAAAGAGGGCGGCGCGAATGCAGTCAAGCTCGAGGGAGACGATCCCGTGCTCGTCGCGCGGCTCGTCCACGCCGGCATCCCGGTCATGGGACATCTCGGCCTGCTGCCTCAATCGGTGAACGCGCTTGGCGGCTTCCGTGCGCAGGGGAAGACCGAAGCGTCGGCCGCGGCCATCCTTAGGAGCGCCATCGCGCTCGACCAGGCGGGATGTTTTTCGATCGTGCTGGAGTGCGTGCCGACGCCGCTCGCCGGCGAGATATCGCGCACGACCTCCGCGGCGACGATTGGGATCGGAGCCGGTCCTGATTGCGACGGCCAAGTGAGCGTCATCAACGATGTGCTCGGCCTGTCGACCGGCTATCTGCCGAAACATGCGAAGCGCTACGCTTCCTTTTATCAAGATGGTCTTG
>DASQJC010000024.1:0-2383 GCA_035631255.1 Candidatus Eremiobacteraceae bacterium
GAGAAACGAACCTCGAGCGGTTTTGTTTCTGTAGGAACCGGTCGACCTTGGAGCGGTCGACCTTTATGGTCGACCGTTTCGACCGCCGCGGTCTCTCCAGTGGCAACCTCGTAGAGGAGGTCGAACAAGTCGCTCTCGAGCCGCGGCAACACGACTTGCGTCTCCGGATCGCCGAAGCGCGCGTTGAACTCGAGCACCATCGGCCCGCGCGACGTCACCATAAGGCCGGCGTAGAGGCAGCCGCGATAGTCGATGCCGTCCGCCCGAAGCCCCCGCAGCGTCGGCGCTAGGATCTCTTCGCGGATCCGGGCCGCGAGCGCATCGTTCATGACATCCGGGGTCGGCGAATACGCGCCCATTCCGCCGGTGTTCGGCCCGGTGTCGCCGTCACATGCGCGCTTGTAGTCGCAAGCGGTCGCGAGTTCCGCGCATCGGACGCCGTCGGTCACCGTCATGACCGACACCTCACGGCCTTCAAGCAGCTCTTCAAGGACGATGCTCGTACCGCCGCCCGGCACTTTCTGCTGGCCGTACCAGCCGTCGAGAACTTCTCGCCCCTCGTCGGCCGACACGCATACAACGACACCTTTTCCCGCAGCGAGGCCATCGGCTTTGATGACGACGCCGCCTTCCCACTCGGCGAGCGCGCGCTGCGCTTGCTTCTGATCGTGGACGACGCGGAACTTCGCCGTCGGCACGCCGTGCTGGCGCATGAACTGTTTGGCGAAGGCCTTGCTCGACTCGAGCTTCGCACCGGCGCGGCCTGGGCCGAAGACGGCGATGCCCGCATCGCGCAGCGCGTCGGCGAGGCCCGCCGCGAGTGCTGCCTCAGGTCCAACGACGACGAACCCGACGCCGCACTCGCGAGCGCGTCCGACGATTTTTGGCGTGGCGGTCGGCGTCAGGTCGCTCCAGTTCTCCCCGAGCTGAGCGGTGCCGGCGTTGCCGGGCGCTGCGTACAACGCTTCGACATGCGGCGACTGCGCAAGTTTCCATGCCAGCGCGTGCTCGCGAGCCCCGGAGCCCACGACGAGGACCTTCATGGCAATCCCTCGGCGACCGCTTTGCGCTTCGCCTTGTGGTCGTACATCGCGCGATCCGCCTTCTCGATCGCCGTGACGACCGGCATGCCGACATCGTACTCGAACACGCCCCAACTCGTACGAAGCGGGCCTATGTTCGCGAACCCCTTGTCGACGGCGCGATTGACCGCGACGTCGAGCGCTTCCATCCGACGCCGCGCCGAGTCGACCGGCATCTCCGACATGACGACGACGAATTCGTCGCCGCCCCAGCGATATATCCGATCGCCTTGGCGGATGAGCGAACGCAATCCGTCGGCGACCGCTCTGATCGCCGCATCGCCTGCGCCATGCCCGAAACGGTCGTTCACCTCTTTGAGCCCATCGAGATCGGCGACGACGACGCAGCCGCGATGCTTCGCCCGGCGATCGCCGGTCTTGAACGACTCCTCGAACGCGTAACGGCTCAGCACGGTCGTGAGCGGATCGGTGTGGAGCGCCTGCGCGGTGCGATCGTTCGCGGCCGTCAGCTGCTCGTTGACGACCTCGAGCGCCGCGCGTTCTGTGTCGACGATGACGACGACGGTGCCAAATCCGAGGATGAACTCGAGCATCCCGTCGACGAGCGAATCCCATGTATAGTAGAAGGCGCCGAGCGTCATGTGGTTCGCGGTGAGGTACCATACCGTCGGCAGGTGATGCAAGTAGTCGATGGCGAGCAGTACGAGGCCGACCGAGACTATTCGCACGCCGCAACCGGACGCGGTCCCGCGCAGGGCGGGCCACAGACCGATGAGACACGCGATCCATCCCGCGCCGACGATCGTTGTGTGCCATGCGAACATCCATGCAAAGGGTACAGGCGAGAGCGCAAAACCGAGCGCGATCGCCGCCGCTGGAACGAGGAGCCAGCGAGATGCCGGCGGTATCTGCGCGCCGGTCGCGGTATAGCGGCAGCCGGCGAAGATGAGCATGACCGCGGCGTATTCGAAGAAATAGTAACCGAAGAGGAGCGCTTGCGAGAATAGCGGCGCGCGCGAGACGAACATGACGCAGACGAGCGACGCCGCATAGCATGCCCAGCCGGCGCTCCAATACACCATGCCCCGCCGCCGTCCAGCGCGGGATACGGCGTATGAGAGGATCGCGATCAGTGCGGTCGCGAGTATCTGGAAGAGGAGCGAGATGACGCTCGTGAGCTGGAAGAGTTGTTCGAAGCGCTGATCGCTCACAACGGCGGCATCATTCTCATTGTCGGCTCAAGACGACGTGAGTGGCGTGCTCGGTAGCCTGATGTTCGGTGACGCCGTAACCAAGCGCCGGCAGGTCGATTCCCGCGAACAACGGCTCGCCTTGCCCGA
>DASQJC010000025.1:0-6065 GCA_035631255.1 Candidatus Eremiobacteraceae bacterium
ATTTCCTGCCAGCCACGATATCTACGGTGATGGGTCCGTCGTAGTTGTCCCCGCATTCGGTCACACTCCCGGCAGTGTCATCATATTCGTGACGCTCTCTAATGGAACGCGGTATGCGTTTGTTGGCGACCTCGTATGGCAGTTGGAGGGAATTACGCAACGCGAAGAGCGACCGTGGGTGACTCGCAGAGACGCCGATACGGATGCGGAAGCAAACCGCGAGAACCTCCTTCGGATGATCGCGCTCAAGGAACGGATGCCCGAGTTGATTATCGTGCCTGCGCATGATATGCGGGGTTTTGCCGCGCTACCGAAATTGTCTAACGTGAGCAACTCAACTGCATCGCCGTGAGGCAACTGGGGAGCAGAACATATGAACGTACAAGAACAAATCAAGAAGTATATTGCCACTCAACCGGAGCCAAAACGGAGTGACATGCGAGAGTTGCATCGGCTCACGCTTCGAGTGTCACGTGGATGCAAATTATGGTTCTTTGGCGGTAAAGACGACAAGGGGCATATTGTTTCCAACCCCACGATCGCATACGGAGTTCGCAAACTAGAATATGCCAATGGGAAAAGTAGAGAGTCCTTTCAAATTGGCGTGAGCGGAAACAAAACCGGAATCTCTGTCTATATCCTTGGTCTCGAAGACAAGAAATACTTAGCCAAGACGTATGGGAAAAAACTTGGCAAGGCGAGTGTGACAGGATATTGTATTCGGTTCAAGTCTCTTAAGGACATAAACGTCGGTACGCTTGAAGCGGCCATACGAAACGGGCTTGAAGTTCAAGACGGAAACGGATCGTGAAGGATGGAGATGGCGTATCGAGACCGGTGGAAGGCGGAGATCGCGGAGATGCGACGAGTGCTCGCCACCTTCGCTCTCAAAGAAGAATGCAAGTGGGGCAAGCCGACGTACACGCTCGATGGGAAGAACGTCGTTATCCTCCAGGGATTCAAGGAATACTTCGCGTTGGGTTTCTTTCAAGGGGCGCTCTTGAAGGACCCCAAGAAATTGCTGGTCCAGCTGGGCAAGACGCAAGTTGGGCGCGTGATGAAGTTCACGAGCGTTCGGGAGATCGGTGCCCAAGCGTCGACGATCAAAGCGTACGTTCGCGAAGCCATGGCGGCAGAGCGAGCCGGACTCAGGGTGGAAAGCAAGCCGGTCAACTTGCCGCTTCCGGATGAGCTGAAGGAGAGATTCCGTCAGGAGCCCCGGTTGAAGATAGCTTTCGAGGCGCTAACGCCGGGGCGGCAACGGAGCTACCTGTACCACTTCGCCGACGCAAAGCAAGCGGCGACGAGAATCGCCCGAATCGAGAAGGCCATGCCAGGCATCTTCTCGGGGAAAGGTTTTCTTGAGCGGCCGAAGCGGTAGCCGGCCTGACGTTCGATGAACGACACTAACATCCGACGGGCGCTGCTGGCAGACGCGGGACTCCTGCATGGGCTCATCCGAGAGATGAGTGAGTATGAGCGCCTACCTATGTTGATAACCGAGCAACAATTGTCGCTCGACGGTTTTGGTGACGCGCCTCTCTTCCAAGCGCTCTTGGCGTTCGTCGATGACGAGCCGGCTGGATATGCTCTCACGCATAGTTGTTACACCGATTTCGAAGGCCGTGGGCTATTTCTCGAAAGTCTATACGTCACGGAAAAGTATCGCGGTCAAGACGTGGCCGAGAAACTGTTGCGGGAAGTCTCCCGCGTCGCGCGCGACCAGCGGTGCTACGGGATCATCCTCAATATCTTGCGGTGGAACTCGAGAGCTCTGGCGTTCTTTCGGAAGGCGGGCGCCGTTGAGCTCGACGATCGCGCGGTCTATGTGATAGCCGCAAAGCACCTCTGATCGACCGGAATAACGAAGGTTGAACGCAGCGCGGCGACGGTATAAGGGCGGCGTGTAGTCATGTTCAATCGTTAGGAGAGCGTCATGTCAACAACGGTAAGCACACCCTCGATCGTGTCGGCTGAGGAATGGGAGGCCGCTCGTCAGCAGCTCCTCGTGAAAGAAAAAGAATTGACGCACGCACGCGATGCTCTTGCTGCATCGCGCAGGCGAATGCCGTGGACCGCCGTGACGAAGAGCTACGCGTTCGACGGACCAAAGGGACGGTTGAGCCTGCTCGACCTCTTCCAGGCACGCCGCCAGCTCATCATCTACAGAGCGTTTCACGAACCGGGCGTATACGGTTGGCCGGAACACGCTTGCATCGGATGCTCAATGGTAGCTGATCATATCGGGAACCTGTCGCATCTCAATGCGCGCGATACGACGCTCGTCTTCGTCTCGCGCGCGCCGCAGGCCGACATCGATCGGGTCAAAGCGCGGATGGGATGGCAGCACATCCCCTGGTTCACGATCACCGACGACTTCGACAAAGACTTCGGGGTCGACGAATGGCACGGCACGAACTCGTTCATCCGCGACGGAGACAAGATCTACCGTACGTACTTCATCAACGCTCGGGGTGACGAGGTGTTCGAGAACACGTGGAGCTACCTCGATATGACCGCTCTCGGCCGGCAAGAGGATTGGGAAGACTCGCCCGCCGGTTATCCGCAGTCGCCGCCCTACAAGTGGTGGGAATGGCACGACGAGTATCAGGCGGATAGCCAAACGAAGTAAACACCATAGGGTGAAAGGTTCACGGCTCCTTCAGAACTAGGGGATGGGTCGATGCCGCAGATGTCGTATAACGGTGACGTGAACGAACAGCTGAGAACCGACCTTCAGAAGATCAAAGACCGCCTGCAGACGCTTCAGGTGCGTCTTTGACTATGCCGGCAAGCTCCAACAGATAAACATCCTCGAGACCGAGACTCACGACCCATCGTTCTGGAACGACGCACAGTCGGCGCAAAAGCACATGAAGCGCCTCGCTGATTTGCGCGCCGAAGTTGCCGTGCTCGAACCGCTTGTCGCGAAGACAGACGAGATCGGCGAGTTCCTCGACCTCGGCGACAGTGATGGCGCGCTCGATGGCGAGCTCACGGGTGAGATCGAGTCCCTGCGCAAGCGCGTCGACGATGCGGAGATGTCCGCCGTCCTCGACGGCGAGTACGATTCCCACGACGCGATCGTCAGCATTCATGCGGGCGCCGGCGGCACCGAAGCGTGCGACTGGACGCAGATGCTCGCGCGCATGTATCTGCGCTGGGCCGAGCGCCACGGCTATCGCACCGAGATCGTCGACCAGCTTGATGGCGAAGAAGCCGGTTTGAAGAGCGTCACGTTTCTCATCGAGGGCCGCAACGCGTACGGCTACATGGAAAGCGAACGCGGCGTCCACCGTCTCGTGCGTATATCGCCTTTCGACGCCGCGAAGCGCCGTCATACATCGTTCGCGTCGGTCGACGTGACGCCGGATGTCGAAGAGGGCGAAGAGATCGAGATCAAGCCGGACGACATCGACGTGGAGACGTTCAAGAGCGGCGGCGCAGGCGGCCAGCACGTGAATAAGACGGAGAGCGCGATCCGCATCATCCACAAACCGACCGGCATCATCGTCGCATGTCAGAACGAGCGCTCGCAGCTCGCCAATCGCAACCGCGCGATGAAGATGCTCGCCGCTCGGCTCGCGCAACGCGATCGAGAGGAACGGCAGGCGAAGCTCGCAGCGCTCGGCGGCGACAAGAGCGCGATCGAATGGGGAAGTCAGATCCGATCGTACACGCTGCAGCCGTACACGATGGTGAACGATCACCGTACCGAGGTCAAGATCTCCGACGCGCAAGGTGTGCTCGACGGCGACCTCGACCAGTTCATGTGGGCGTACCTGCAACAGCGTCGACGTAGCGGCTAGTGATCGCTGCATTCGCCTCGCTCGCGTTGGGTGTCGCGATCAGATCGGCGCCATCGCCTGCTGGCTCTCCGCCGACACCGATCGCTGCGCAATTCGCAGAGATCTCTTTTGCGGTGCCCAGCCAGGTATTCTCATCTGCAGACGTCGTCGGAACGCTTGCCATCACCAACGCAAGTGGCGAGGACCTTGGATACAGTCCGACGATGGTAAGCTTTTTGATCCGTCAACCGAACGGCGCTCAAAGGGAGCAGCCGATGATCACGATCATCGGACACCCGTTCTCTCCGTTCTGGATATCAGCGGGCGAGCGACGAGAGTTTCGAATCACGATGCCGTCGTGCGAGGTGATCGCCGACCCCTGTTCGGAAAAGGTCGCGCTCAAGTTCTACCTCACCACTCGCTCGTGGCAACGGATCGAATTCGAAACCGACGAAAAGGCCTATCGAAAAGTTGCGGACCCGACCTCGACGTTCGAGGTCGCAGGATTGACTGGCGACCGTCCACTGATCCTCGCGCGCGGCGAGGCAGAGGGCGAGATCAATCGAGACACCGCTGAATTCCGCTTCGACTACACAGGAGACGACCACGCGCTGTCGGCAGCGGTGACGGCTGCCTTTACGCACGCGGGGCTTACGACGGCATCGATAGGAGAAGTCTACGACAAGCGGGTCTATACCGCGACGAGCAGCGGGCCGCCCGGTGAAGGCCAAGTCTCAGCGGCCGTCACGGCGCTCCAAAAAACGTTTGGCTATCGCATCTCGAACATCGAGACGTCGTACGTCGCGACCGATCTTCCTGAGAACCCGGTCTTCGAGCGCGCGCGGTCCGTAGCCACATCAGCGGGCGCCCCGGTCGCGAATTTCCTCGGCGTCGAACCGACCCAAGGTGCATTCATACCCGGCGACGGTACGGCCGTTCAGCTTTCGAACAGCGCTCCGGACGACAATCCGTACGATGATTCGCCGCTCTCATGGGTGAGCCGGACCAAACTCGTCTTCGATTTCAGCCTGACGCTCGGCCAAAGAGCAGCTACGCCGACACCGTTTTGGTTGCGCGTACGCGATACCGAGGCACTGGTCGGTGAAAGCCGTGCAAACCCGCCCGAACTCGGGTCGCGTCTCAGCGGACTCGACTATCTCGCAACGAATCGGGTCGATCCGCTCGCGCTTCGGCCCGTGATCGAGGCCGACCAGACTGAGGTATTCGCGATCGCCGAGACGACGGAAGAGGAATCTGAGCGTGTCGGTCTCGATGCGGACGCGGTGGCGGTTTCGTTGGCGAGACGCCGCGCCTCGTACCTCGCGACCGTCCTCGGGCTCCACGAAGATTCCGTTTCGCTCGTCGCGGCGTATCCTCACCAGGATTGGACCGAAGGCGCGAGACTCGTACCTGCGGGTGTCGCCGTGAAGACCGGCGGCGATAACGAGAATGGGTGGCGCCGGCTAGCAGCACCGCTCCCTAAGCAGCCAAGTCAGAACGGCATCACGATGTCTGAGTCTCCGATGCCGATCCCGCGATCTCTGTCGACGTACAATTTCACCCCACCGCCAGACGCCCAGCCCATCGATGTCGCGGACGCTTCCACAACTATCGAGAGCTCGGCCGCCATACCAGTGAACGCTTCCGCAGATGAGTTTCGCGTCGAGGTGGTCGCCGAATTTTCGGGGGACCCCACGGGCTACGGCAACCCGCCTGGTGTACCTAGCGTTGAGGCCGTTCTATCAACGCTGAGCGAGTTCGCGCCTGCGTCGTCGATCGTCGTAGAGCCGTCCGGCAACGGCAGCGTCCTACCGGTCGGCTACGGCTTCACTATTCGAGGAAATGATTGGGCACAAGCAGTGCGCGCGGTCGGTGCTGTTAGATCGACGTTCCCAAGTGCCGCCACGGTCTGGCACTACGCTGTCGAGCCGAATCTGGGCAATTGCTCCGCAGCGATCGCCGCAGGCTTACGAGCCTCGGCGGCGGATGACGTCGACAGCGCGCTACGGTCGGCGACTCAATCCGGGGAACGGCTTCGGCACCTCATTCTTGCGGCTGCTTACCTTCCAGATACGGAGCATGTCTGCGAGAATAGCGCGCACGATTTCTACACGGGCGAAGTTACCGGAACAACGCTCGCAAAGCCGGCGAACATGAACGTCTCCATATATGTACCGGTCAAGCTCGTCTTTCGGACCACCACCGGAGTTCGATCACACTCGTAGGCGGCAGCGCAGCCGAGCGCTTGATGTCCCATCACATACGGAAGTAAAGATC